>RFZW01000276.1 GCA_009920495.1 Chitinophagia bacterium | reverse complement strand
GGATCTACTCCCAGTGATTACAAATGGAAACTTCGAACCAGGACTCTGCTAAAGCGTTTTATCTACACAGAAATCCTGAGCAGTTCATCTGCCTAACCGATTAAATCCAATAAGCGCCCATCGCCATCTACCAAGCGATAGCGCTTACCTGTTCTCTCAGCACAACTCCGAGTAGCTCGATAGGCATCTGCCTGGTCCTGTTTGGCCTGGTAACGCTGCCAGTTGTTCTAAGATTATAATGCAATATTCCGCCGCTTGATGTTCCCATATCTGCCGAATATGGAACTGTTGCGCTCATCGTTGAATTATTCAAATTCATTCGACTAATTCCCTGAGTTGCAAAATTTAATTGATTTGTTGTATAATACATACCAGTTGAATTATCAGCAAAGAAACAAAAACCTGATGTTGAAGTGCTTCCAGAACCTGCACAAATTGGTAAATTACTTGTTAATCCTATTGTTGTCACAGGAGTGCAGTTATTAACTGCCAAATTTGCGGAAGATGCAAGTTTAATATGTCCAGCGCTAAAAATTCCATTTGTTGGTGGGACTGTTGTGCTTCCAACTGCCAGATTGGCAGCATACAAAGCAAATCGATTCGTTCCACAGTTTGGTGCACTGAAATAACCAGAATATGCATTAGTTATAAGTACATCCGCTGGTTTATCGCGTTATCTCATCGGTGATACAATACGTTTTACAACTATTAATCCTTATCGGTTTAACGTAAGTGGACGAATTTCACATTACATGAATGCCTTTGGAGAAAAAATGATTGTTGATCATGTAGAAAAAGCAATTGCAAAAGCTAGTTTAGCAAACAATTCGCGTATTCAAGATTACACAGTTGCTCCGTTTTTTAATTTTAAATCAGCAACTGGCGGACACGAATGGATCATTGAGTTTGAGGAGGAACCAAAAGACTATAAGCGCTTTAAAATAGCTTTAGATAATGAATTAAAAATTGCCAATGCAGATTATGAAGCAAAACGCATAAAGAACATAAACATTGAATTTCCACGATTTGTTTTTGTACCAAAAGGCACTTTTTATGAATGGTTTAAAAGACAAAAAAAGCTAGGTGGTCAACATAAAATTCCTCGTTTGACAAATGATAGAACAGTTATTGAACAGCTATTGGAAATCATTTCGTAACTTTCTGCAAGAATTTATCACAATGAAAATCACAGCTTTATTTCTTTTTGTTTTTTTTAACTGTTTTGTAAACCAAGCACAAATTATTCGAGAAAATTCAAAAATAAAAAACTTTAATTTCAAGAATTCTATTACTGTATGGAATGTAGATGAATTACAAAACTTGTACTTAATTCAAGGGAATACTCTGATAAAATTTGATTCGAGCGGAAAACAACTATTCTCCCAAAGTATTAAATCAATCGGAAATGTAGCACAAATTGAACCGATAAATGCACTTAAAATCGCAGTTTTTTCTGAAGAGCAACAAAGTATTTGCTTATTTGACAATACTTTAACACTAAATGGTGAATGCAACTATTTAGATAAATTT
>RFZW01000275.1 GCA_009920495.1 Chitinophagia bacterium | reverse complement strand
TTGAAAATTTCGTAGCACCTTTTTGCCATTGATTCGCAACGCCTTTATTTAAACTATCAAATTCGAAATCCCATTGTCCATTTAAGTTAATCCAATTCGCGCGTTCAAAATCGGGCCTTGGATGTTCAGGTAAAGGAATTGTTTGCGCATGCCCAACTATTGTTAAAAATAAGGTAACAAGCAGCAAAGAAATATATTGTCTTGACTGTCGAAGATAATTACATATTGAATTTGATAGCATAAAAATTAGTTGTTAGTTAAGAATCAATTTAGAATTTAGGAAATTTATACCCATTATGATAAGTTGGTTTAATTAACTTATTTGCAATTGGATTGTCAAATTTAGAATTGATCGCATCCCAATGAATACGATCCCCTGCTCTTAAAGATAAATTACCCATGTGCGCACTCAATGCAACATTAGAACCAACTTGAATAGGACAAGCGAGTTGATCTAACTTACCCGATTTAATTACATCTATGAAATTTTGTGAATGATAGTCCAAGCCAATATTTGATTTTTTAATTAAAGGGACTGCTTCTATTTTAGTTTTATCTGGAATCACTTCCCAACCACCTCTGTTTACAATGAGTGTTCCATTCTCACCAATAAATGCAATACCATGCCCACGTCCATATTCACCATTACCCGTGCCCATATAATGCTCCCATGTATTGGAAAAATGTCCAAAATCATAAGTTACATTAATATAATCAGGGGTTTCTCTCACATCATTTTCTAAAATTCTTTTACCGCCAACTGACGAAACAGATTTGGGTTCTGTTACATTCATACCCCATAATACAATATCAATTAAATGAACACCCCAATCAGTCATTAATCCACCTGCATAATCCCAAAACCATCTAAAGTCATAATGAAAACGCCTTATATTAAATGGTCGTGTTTGTGCAGGGCCCAACCACATTGCATAATCAACACCTGCTGGTACAGGACTATCCGGCACTGGTGTTAAAGGATCAGTACCACGATACATCCAACATTTGGTGTTGACAATTTTTCCTAATTTACCAGATTGAACATAAGCGACCGCATCCTGAAAATGTTTTTCACTTCGTTGCCATTGATTTACTTGAACCACTTTACCTGATTTTTGTGTAGCATACACCATTGCTCTAGCCTCCATGATTGAGTTGGCAATGGGTTTTTCACAATACACATGCTTCCCAGCGGATAATGCATCCGTCAGTTGCAAACAATGCCAATGATCTGGTGTTGCAATTAATACCGCATCTATATCTTTATTTTCAAGTAATTTTCGATAATCTTTATAAACAAGCAAATTGTTGACACCTAGTTTAGATAAATCATCTTTTCGTTTATTAATTTGCTCATCATCAATATCACAAATGGCCAATACATTTACATCTTTAATTTTTAAAAAGGCGCGAATATTATTGAACCCTTGATTTTTTAAACCAATCAATCCAATATTGATTTTATCATTTGCGCCTACTTTATTTCTCATTTTAGCATAAATGTCGGAAGGGAAAAATTCCATCAATCCT
>RFZW01000274.1 GCA_009920495.1 Chitinophagia bacterium | reverse complement strand
AAAGCTTTTTTTTATGCCTTTCTTTTATCAACAAAATATCAACGACACTACCCATTTAGCCATTTGGGCGATACGGGAGCCGCTGTCGTTTTTTGAGGAAAGTATGCAGCTTCCCATTCCAATACAAAATGAGGAAAGGCGTATTCAGCATTTGGCGGTGCGATTGCTATTCAAATTAATGATGCCCGAAATTGATTTGGCTGATTTGATTCTGGCAGATAATGGGAAACCTTATCTAAAAGGAGTTCCGTTTCATTTTTCATTTTCACATTGTAAAGGATATGCCGCCTGTGCCGTTTGTGACAATAGGGCAATAGGAATTGATATTGAAATAATTCATCCAAGGATATTGAAAGTGGCGCACAAATTTTTGAATGACAAAGAAAAAGATGTATTGGCGGGGTTGACCGAAGATGCAACCTTACAGCAGCTTGCATTTTTTTGGGCAGCGAAGGAAGCCATGTACAAGCAACATGAACAATTGGGTATAGATTTTAGCAGGGATTTTTATATTCCTACTTTAACCACAAATAAGCAGGGGAGTATGTCCGCTTTTATATTACACAAAGAATTAAATAAAGAAGTAACCCTAGATTACCATTTTGGAGATGATTATGTTTCAGTTACTTGCCATGCAAAGTAATTAGTGATGCAATTATTCCTCTAATGTAACTTGTTCCTCGTCGTCTAGTAAATTTAAATTAATAGCATCTGCACCTGCAATACCTTCAATAGATCCTTTGATGTGCATTGCGTTTAATAAAACTTTTTCTAATTGTTTTTCGCGGGACTTCCAAAGCTTTTCCATCGCATCGCGTTCTCTTTGTATGCTTTGTCTCATTTGTCTAAATCCTTCACCCACGGCTTTCCATTGTTCGCCAAATTCATTGCCAGTGAGGTAGTCATACAATAAGCTCATTTTATCACCCTTATTCACCTGGTTTTTTTTGGTGTCGTATATTTTTAAAATGGCGTTTCTTAATAGGAGGGCAACACTTTTTACTTCCTGGAAGGAACAGATATATACTCCGTCTTTTTCACCGAAACGATCCATATCTTTTGGAAAGGTTTGGGTTACTATCACAGCAATGTCGGCCCCTTGGCTGCGCATATCCGCTTTTAGTTTTTCAATCCATTCCTGAGAAAAAGCAGTAGTACGTTTACTTTCATAAATTAGTTTTCCCGCTTCCTGCCCTAAATTATTTCTAACGGTTTGAATACAATCAGCGCCACGAACTCCTTTGCCTACTTCTGAAATTTGATCAAAGGGGAAACTTGATTTTAATAACTCTTCTAATAATAATTCCTGCACTTCACCTTGCATTTGCATACTGCCTTGTTCTGCTTTGCGGCGCATTTCATCTGCTAGCTTTTGTTGGTCCTCTAATTTCTTCTCAAGCTCTTTTACTTTAAGCGTATGTTCTTGGTCTTTTAAGGATAAGCGTTCCGCTTCTTCTTTTTGAATTTGTGCTTTTAAGCTTTCTCTTTCCGTATTTAATTTTCTTTGTAGTTCAATTTCAAGTTCTGCTTC
>RFZW01000273.1 GCA_009920495.1 Chitinophagia bacterium | reverse complement strand
TGTATTAAAAGCTTCTTTCAATACTACCTCACCATGATAGGTGGTTAAGTTTAACCAGCTCCATGCGAAAATGGCTTTACCTACACCCGCATAATCCCATTGCTTGTTTTCAATAGCCCATGCAATCATTTTAACATTGTTTTGACCAATATCATAATAGTGTGAGCGCCAAAAAGATTGTGCAACATCCGTATTGGTATAACCCATACGATCAAAATTGCTTAAAGTGGTATAGTAAGCAAAGTTTTGTACATAAGCACCAATGTAACGAATATCATTCATTGGACCATGTGCACCATAGTTGCCTGCCATTGAAGCTACGATTTGCGGAAGTAATCCTTCGGGTGCAACCTTAACATCATAGTTAGGGTTTGCATAGGCTTCATCAATTTTTTTAGAACAAGAAACGCCCATGATAATCAAGGCACTTATTACTAATAGATATTTTATATTATATTTCATATTTTTTAATATTAAAGATTAAAAAGTGGTTCTAATTCCCATGTTAAAACTTACAGGAGCACCCATATTTGCATAATCAAATCCAAAGGCACTCACTCCACGACTTCCCGCTGAAGTTGCACCTACTGCAGGATCAGCTCCTTTATAGTTGGTGATAAGAATTAAATCATTAATGGTTAAAAACACAGAGAAAGTTTTAGTGTACTTAGCAATACCTTCTGTCATGAATTTTTTAATATTATAATTAAAAGATAAATCTCTTAATCTAAAAGCATTTACATCTTTTTGAATAAACTCTTCCTCAGGCATTGTCGTGTAATACGTTTGTTGGTAATAAGGAACAATTGCAATACTGTTCGCAGTAGGGAATGCAGAGTTCTCTAAACCATCTCTTAATATACCCGTCACCACTCTTGGCGTTAATCTGTCTGCGGTTCTTTCGCTTTTTCCGATTCTTGTTAAATACATTTCAGTTGCATTAAACACATCTCCACCAACTTTCAAATCCCATAAAAATGAAATTCTTAAATCTTTAAATGTGATGTTATTCAACCAACCCAAACTAAAGTTAGGATTACGATCACCTCTTATTCTAAAGTTATTATCCAATACTGGTAAACCGGTTGCAGGATCAATTAGGATTTGGCCTGCATTATTTTTTGCATAACCATATGAGGTAATTGTTGTTGTTGGTCCACCTTGTGTCAAACCACCACGCGCATTCGCATAAACCCAGGTATCAGAAATATAAAACTCAGGAACATTGAAAGGTAATTGTGTAACTACGTTACGCATTCTATTAAAGTTGAAACGCGTGTTCCAAGTAAAGTTTTTCTTGTTTACTATTTGATAATCTAATACCATTTCAATACCGGTGTTTTCATTCGCACCCACATTCAACGTATTTAATACATAACCAGTGGCATAACTTGCTCTAAAGTTTTCAGCAATCAAATCAGTATTCACTGTTTTATAATAAGTGATTTCAGCGCTTAAACGATTCCCTTTGAATCTAAATTCAGAACCAATCTCAAATGTTTTTTGACGCTCTGGTGTTAAATAAGGATTCGCATTTGTAAAATCATAATAATA
>RFZW01000272.1 GCA_009920495.1 Chitinophagia bacterium | reverse complement strand
AGTGGCTCTTAATCCACCATTTGGAAAAGAAGATGCATCTGGTTCTTGTTGTATTAAAGCAGCGCCATCGAATTCTTCAATGGCAGTGCCATCTGATTTTAAGGTAAAAAATGAATCATGTTTTTCAGCAGTCGCGCCACTCAATGGTTGAAACCAGTGTGTGAAATGCGTAACGCCTTTACTCTCTGCCCATGATCTTAATCCTGTTGCAATTTGGTTAGCTACAGCACGATCAATTTTTTTTGCGACCTTATTGCTATTCACTAAACTTTTGTAAGCTTCATCACTTAAAAATTCTCTAGCTGTTTTTAAGGTGAAAACACTTTCATTAAAAATGGTGGTGATTTTATGTGCATTAACATTGGGTGTGGGTGTTACAACATGACTTACATGTTTAACGGCCTCGGTTCTAAGTGACATATATGATAAAATTTTATATTAGCAATTGGACAAAGTTAGGCGCATTTGGGTAGGAGTAATCAACAAAAAATCCCCCAAATTGGGGGATTTTGATTAAAAACCTTGTACGATTGCGAACTTAAGTCAATTTTAAACCTAATTATTGAACCTTAAACTTTTGCAGTTTTTACTGTTTTAATAATTCTTGCAGCAACTTTATAAGGATCAGCAGCTGAATTTGGACGACGATCTTCCAACCATCCTTTCCAACCTTTTTCTACTGCACCAATTGGGATACGAATACTCGCACCTCTGTCTGAAACCCCAAAAGAGAAATCATGGATACTTGCTGTTTCATGTTTACCAGTTAAACGTAAATGATTATCTGCACCATAAACATCAATATGCTCTTTTACAAATGGACGGAATGCTTCACAAATAGCATCATAGGTTTCTTTCTTACCACAAGTTCTTAAAGTGGTGTTAGAGAAATTCGCATGCATGCCTGAGCCATTCCAATCTAAGGTACCTAATGGTTTACAATGCCAGTTAATGGATACACCATAAGTCTCACCAATTCTTTCTAATAAGTAACGTGCAATCCAAATTTGATCACCTGCTTCCTTTGCACCTTTTGAAAATATTTGAAACTCCCATTGTCCTGCAGCAACTTCTGCATTAATACCTTCAATATTCAAACCCGCGTCAATACAAGCGTCTAGATGTTCTTCAACAATATTTCTTCCATATGCATTTTTAGCACCTACTGAACAATAGTAAGGTCCTTGTGGTCCAGGATATCCTCCTTCTGGAAACCCTAATGGTTTATCAGTAGCTGGGTTCCATAAAAAATATTCTTGCTCAAAGCCAAACCAAAAATCATTATCATCATCTTCAATAGTGGCTCTTCCGTTAGTTGGATGAGGTGTGCCGTCAGAACTTAGTACTTCACACATTACTAAGTAGGCGTTTTTGCGTTGTGGATCCTTGCAAATAAAAACTGGTTTTAATAAACAGTCACTTGAACCTCCTGGCGCTTGCTCGGTAGATGATCCATCAAAACACCAAACATCGCAGTCAGCTAATTTGCCACTGAAATCTTTTTCAACTTTTGTCTTACTTCTTAATGACTGTGTTGGTTTGTAACCATCTAGCCAAATG
>RFZW01000271.1 GCA_009920495.1 Chitinophagia bacterium | reverse complement strand
TTGTTTTGACATGGATTGAATTTATTTAGCTAATTGTTTTTCTATCGCAGTATCATAATTATTTTTCCAATCCGAAATGCCACCCCAATTTTCACCATTCACTGCAAGTTCACTTTCAGTCACCTTACCAATAACGGCTGATTTTATTCCTGCTTTTGCTGCAGCTGCTTCAATAGTTGCAACAGTTGCTGCATCACAGGAAACCACCACCCTGCTTTGTGCCTCACCCATCCAATACGCATCCGTTCTTAATGCTGTTCCAGCTGCAGTGACTTCAAAGCCTTTATTATTGGTAAATGCGGATTCTAGTAAAGTAACAATTAAGCCGCCTTCACTAATATCGTGGGCGCTTTTTACATTTCCTGCTTTAATTAATCCAGCAACTAATTGTTGCAAATTATATTCTTCATCCAAATCAAAATAAGGTGCGTGTGAAAATTCAACACCTCTAATTTTATTTACATATTCTGAAGAACCAATATCATTTCTTTGTTCCCCCAATAATACAATCACATCTCCTGCTTTTTTGAAATCCAAGGTCATTCTATTTTTCATATCCTCCACAATACCAACCATACCAATGGTGGGTGTAGGAAATACTGGACCATCCGGATTTTGATTATAAAAACTCACGTTACCACCAGTAACGGGTGTATTAAATTTTCGACAAGCAGCGCCCATCCCTTCTACCGATTTCACAAACTGATAATATACTTCAGGATCATAGGGATTACCAAAATTCAAACAGTTGGTTACGCCAATGGGTTCACCGCCAGAGCAAACAATATTGCGTGCAGCCTCAGCTACTGCAATCATTGCACCACGTTCAGGATTTGCATATACATATTTACTGTTACAATCCACTGTCATAGCTAATGCTTTTCCTGTTCCTTTTGCAATTACGATAGATGCATCACTAGGCGCATTGGTAGAAGTATTTGCAGCGCCCACCATACTATCATATTGTGTATACACCCATCGCTTTGAAGCAATGTTGGGTATTTGAATTAATTCTTTTACAGTCTCTTTTAAATCCGTTGTATCAGCAACCGTATTCATATCAAATGCATTCACTTTTGCTAAATAAGCAGGCGCCGAATATTCACGCGTATACACTGGTGCACCGCCACCTAATACTAATTCATACGCAGGAAGCGAAGCTTCTAATTCACCATGCATATAAAAATTCAACAAGCCATCATCAGTCACTTCTCCAATATTACTACATGATAAATCCCATTTTTCAAATACCGCTAACACTTGTGCTTCTTTACCTTTTTCAACCACCATCAACATACGCTCTTGGCTCTCACTTAGTAATAATTCCCAAGCTTTCATATTTTGTTGACGCGTTGGCACTTTATCCAAATCAATGCGCATACCTACTTGACCCTTTGCACTCATCTCCGCAGTGGAACAAATAATTCCTGCAGCACCCATATCTTGCATACCCACTACACCCCCAGTTTCAATCACTTCCAAACAAGCTTCTAATAATTTTTTTTCTTGAAACGGATCACCCACTTGCACCGCTGGTAATTCCTCTACACTATCTGCAGT
>RFZW01000028.1 GCA_009920495.1 Chitinophagia bacterium | reverse complement strand
GAAAATAGCTTAACAAAGCAATTGGCGGAACTTTACCAAGTGAAAATCATTTATGTAGGTACAGGAGATACAAATAAAATGAGTAGTCTTAGCCAAACATTAACCGAATATGATCAGGTAATGATTGGGCTACATAATTACAATCGCCGTCCTGCAAAGCATTTTGAAATTCCGACTGCCTTTATTAGCTTCTTAAATGAAAATCATCCAGCAAACTGGGTACATCTTATTTTTGGCAATCCTTATGCTGTTGCCGATTTTAATAAAATAAAAAACATACTATTTGCCTACGAGGATAATATATTTACCCAACATGCCGCATTGGAATGGCTGGAAGGTAAAATTCAAGCAACTGGAGCGCTGCCAGTAACCATTAGTGATAATTTACCCATGGGGGAAACTTACACCATTGAAATGAGTCCGATTTACACAAAAAAGGAATCACTAGAAGCACCATTAGGAATTAATATTGAAAAATTAAATGTGATTGATTCTATAGTTGCCGATGCCATACAAAAAAAAGCTATTCCTGGTTGTCAGGTTTTAGTAGCAAAAAATAATAAAATTGTTTTTAACAAGGCCTATGGGAAAATAGCTGGCGAAAATTCAGCGCCGGTTACGCTAGAAACTAGCTATGATTTGGCTTCTGTCACTAAAGTAAGTGCAACCACGGTTTCCATTATGAAATTAGTGGAGGAAGGAAAGGTAGATATTAATAAAACAATTGGTGATTACTTACCTTGGGTCGTTGGAAATGAAAAAGCAAAAATTACATTAAAAGATTTGCTTTTACACCAAGCTGGCTTATTTCCATTCATTAAATTTTATGAATTCTTAATAAACCCAAAAGGGGGATTTATCAATAATTTAGTGGTGCCCGTTAGCGATCAAACGCACCATCAAATGATCACGCCTACCAAATACTTACAGGACAATTGGATGGATACCATAAAAAATAAAATTTTAAATAGCCCTATTACTACCCCAGGTAAATATGTATATAGCGACAATGATTTTATTTTTCTAGGTCAAATAGTAGAACAAGTTTCGGGTATGAATTTGAATGAATACACTACGCAAAATTTTTATGCCCCTTTAGGTATGACATCGACAGGATTTTTACCCTTACAAAAAACAAGTATTGATAAAATCGCTGCCACAGAGGTGGACGATTACTATCGACATGAACTAATTCAGGGAACCGTACATGATGAAGGCGCTTCCGTCATGGGGGGCATTGCAGGACATGCGGGTTTATTTAGCAACGCAACTGATTTAGCTAAATTGTATGAGATGCTTTTAAATAAAGGTGAATGGGAAGGCAAAAAATACTTTAACCCAAGCACCATTGAAGTTTTCACGGCGTACAATACCGAAAATAGCCGACGTGGTTTGGGTTTTGATAAACCTGAAAAAAATAATGCGAGTTTAAAGGATCCCTATCCAAGCGCAAGCGTATCTCCTTCCACATTTGGCCATACTGGTTTTACAGGCCCTTGTGTTTGGGCCGATCCAGCAAATGGATTGTTGTATATATTTTTAGGAAATCGCGTTTATCCAACACGTAATAATAAAGCGTACAGTGAATTAAACCTTCGTCCAAAAATTCAAGAAGCCATTTACAGTGCACTTGAAAAAAAATAATTCCCAAATAAAAATAAAATGCTTCAGCGATTATCGATTTTTATTTTTTTTTTAAGCTTAAACTTAATAAGTCTTGGGCAAAATGAACTGGGCGGCATTGGACAGTGGAGAGAACATTATAATAACCGTTCTGTTACACAATTAGGAATAGCTAAAAATACAAATGGAAATAAAAAAATAATTGGCGCAACTACACAACAAGTTTTTTCAATCACGGCAACAAATAAAGTTGCACTCTTAGGTAAATCTAATGGACTTCATGATATCTCCATAGCATGTTCGGCATGGGATGATGCACAATCACAATTAATTATTGCCTACAACAATAGCAATATAGATATCGTCAAAGGAGACCAAGTATATCCTATTACTGATTTATTACTTTCCAATTTATATCCTAGTAAAAAAATTAACCATATTTACTTATTAAATCAATGGGCTTTACTATCCACCGACTTTGGCATTGTTGTATTAGATTTAATTAAACATGAAATAAAAGATACTTGGTTTCCCAATAACAATCGACAAGTCACTAAAACCTTCCAATTAGTTAGCACGCAGGATGTATTATTCGCAGCCACTGAAAATGGTATTTGGACCTGCCCATTAAAAAACAATTGGATAACTGCGAATCAATGGCAAAATAGTAGCGATTTCAATAATTTAAGTATCAATAAAATAACCCAATATAATAATGTCGTTTATTGTGCTAGCGCAAATAGTATTTATCAGCTTCCAGTAAAAACACCTTACTTTAATTTGAATACTGGTCAAATTAAAAAAATAGTAATCAATAAGGATGGGTTGTACGCCAGTTTTAATAATGGGAATAAAGGAGGATTATTAAAAGTGAATGCGGATAAAACCAGCACCTACATCCTTGATTCACTTTATTTATCAAACCCCGTTGATTATTTATTTGATGAAAATAATATTTGGTTAGCAGATAGTGCAAATGGGCTACTACTTAAAAACACAAGTACCCAATGGATACCCCTGGGCGGACCCGCTGGGAATATCAATGGCCAGATTTTTATCAACTCGAAATATTTGATTGCGCCATTTGGTGGCGCTGATGCAGGATTTAGTATTTATAATGAAGATGGATGGAAGAATATAAATACAATCAGTAATAAAAATTTGCCGATTTGTTATTCAAGTGCAGTGGACCCCATTGATGGTGCTATTTGGCTGACCAGTAGCGATGGTTTATTAAAATACACCCCCGACAAAGGGACCATGGAACAAGCAAGCCCTTCAGCGTTTAAAGGGATGTATAGTAATATTCAATTTAGTAGTGATGGTACTCTTTGGACATTATTAGAAGGCCAAGGTATCTTACAAAGGCAAAATAATAATTGGAAATTAATGACGCCACCCAATACCCTTTCTCTAAATGGCATCAACAAGATGTTCATTAACCAGCAAGGGCAGGCATGGATGATTGCACCAAAATACCAAGGCATTATGGTCTATAACCCCAATGCCGCTGGCGAAAAGTGGAGTATCATTAATACTTATAATAATAATTTACCCAGTAGTACCGTGACCAGTATGATGGATGATAAAAATGGCACCATGTGGGTAGGAACCAACAATGGTATTGGCCTTTTTGATTGCAATGAAATAAGCACTTGCAAGGCCTATTTACCACAAATTAAAAACAACAATGGATTTGCAGGATTACTGTTTCAAAAAGAAAATGTGAATTGTATCATTGCAGATGGCGCTAACCGGAAATGGGTGGGCACCAACAATGGCACCTGGTTATTAAGCAACGATGGTACAGAAATTATAGAAAGATTTACCAAAAACAACAGTCCGTTACCGAATGACACCATTCGTCAAATTTTAATCGCACCTACTACTGGCGAAGTTTTTTTTAATACTTCACAACAAATGGCTAGCTATCGAAGTACCGCTACATCAGGTACAACACCCATGCAACAGATCAATATTTTCCCGAATCCCATTTCACCCAATTATAATGGTCCTATCGCGATGCGAGGATTAGTAGAAAACGCAATTGTAAAAATAACATCGCTCAGTGGAAAATTAGTGTATCAGACCAGGGCTTTAGGAGGCCAAGCTATTTGGGATGGTAAAACCTATGATGGAAATAAAGTTGCTACCGGCGTATACCTTGTATTTGCAAGAGATGAACTAGGCACTGAAAAAGCAGTGGGGAAAATAATAATTACCCATGGGCAATAGTAAAATTGCAAATAGGAATTAAAAGTAGATCAGTAGGTAAAATTAGGATTGCCTTATTTAACTTCTGCATTCATATCAAAATCCTTGAAAGATTTAAACTTCCAACTACCCTGTTCTCCAGCGATTACACGATATAAAATTTGTCGCACTTTATTGGTGGGTTGTTTAATCGCAGTATCGGATTCAAAAATGGGAAATTTTCTAAATAACACCCCTTCCAATAATCTAAATTCATCCTGGCCCCGATAGCCTTTACTTAATCTCATATCATCTTTAATGTCAGGAAAAAAGATAGGCTCCATTCGTTCATTTTCCTTCGAACTTATGCAAAACAATGATTTATTTCCCTTAGGTTCTTCAATAAAAATTATTACTTCTGGGAATCCGTCATTGTTTAAATCATCAATTTCAGCAGACAGCACCCTTGCTTTAATTTCCAAAGACGCCTCTCTTGCTTCTGATTTAAAACCAATCGGGCGTATGGTCAAGGTATTACGATCAAGCGTTTTATTTAAAGAAAATATTTTAAACCCGGCTTTGCCGATTTTTAATGTACTATCATATCTTTTATACCCTTGGGCCACTAAACTATTCACCAATAATAACAATCCAAAAACAAAACAATTTTTCATATTTAATTCCTTTACGACTCAAAGTTAGTAGAATAGTTTTAATTTTCCATTCAAACAAAATACAATGCAGTTTCAGATCAAGCAAAGTACAATCAATGATGTTGCATTGATTCAATTACTAGACATCGAATTGGGGGTAACGATCGATATTTTGACAAAAGGAGCCCTTTTAAACAGTTGGCTTTTACGTCAAGGGGTCGAATCCCAGCAATTTATCATGGGTAACGCCTTAGATGCTACTAAGGAATTTGAAAACCAAGGATTTAGAAGTGCAAAAATGAGTCCCTATGTGTGCCGATTGTATAAAGGGCAATACACGCACCTAGATACAATATATACCATGGATCGTTTTTATATGGGCGAACATGCAATACATGGGATCATGTATGATGCTGATTTTATTGTGCAAGCTACTGAAGCAAATGAACATCAGGCTGCTGTTATTTTAGTGCATCATTATCTTGGTAGCGATAAAGGTTATCCATTTCCTTTCACAATACATGTAAAATGGATCTTAGAAAAAAATAATAAGGTTTCAGTGCAAACGACAGTTATTAATGATGGAGCTGTTCCTATTCCTATTGTTGACGGTTGGCACCCTTACTTTACATTAGGCGAAAGTATTGATAATTGTTCATTACAATTTTCAAGTATAGGAAAAATGGAATACGATAGCAACTTACTCCCTACTGGAAATATAATTGTAGATGATCGCTTTAGCAATGGTTTAAAAATTGGGAGTTTGCAACTAGACGATGGCTATGAACTAAATGCAGAAAATAGTTCCTGCACTTTACAAAACGAACAATTTATTTTAAAAATAAATCCATCTATACTTTATCCATATCTACAATTGTATACGCCTCCAGATAGAAAAAGTATTGCGATTGAAAATTTAAGCGGCGCGCCTAACGCCTTTAATAATAAAATAGGGCTCCACATAGTGAAGCCCCAGAATAATATTGTTTTTGATACTAGTTACCAAGTCGTTGTAAAATAAAACTACAAATCCACTACTGCGGTAATACTTATTTCAACATTGACGTTACGAGGTAAAGTTTTCACTGCAACCGTTTCACGTGCCGGAAAATCAGCAGAAAAATAACTTGCATACACTTCGTTCACTTGTGCAAACAATTGCATATCACTTAAAAAAATACTGGTTTTAACAACATGGGCAAAGCTTAACTTAGCTTCGTCTAAAATGGCTTTAATATTTTCCATTACCTGCTTGGTCTCGGATAAAATATCAGTTAAAACAAGCTCCCCAGTTGTCGGGTTAAAAGCGACTTGACCACTCGCAAATAAAAATCCATTGGCGATAACAGCTTGGCTATATGGCCCAATAGGCGTTGGCACTTTGTTGGTTTGAATGATGTGTTTTGGCATATATTTAATTAATATGCGCAATTTCTTATTTTTCTATCAATTCACCGCCTATTTTTGCAAAACAATTACAAATAGTGAATACGATTCTTCATATTGATACTGCAGGTCCAGATGCCCTAATCGGAATCAGCCAAGACCTCAAAGTCATTGCTACAAAACAAAACAACCAATCAAATACACATGGCGAATTTGTACAAGCGGGTGTAGAAGAATTATGTAAAGAAGCTGGTATTTTACTTAAAGATATGGATGCTATTGCCGTGACTATGGGTCCGGGCAGTTATACAGGCCTAAGGGTCGGACTTGCCAGCGCCAAAGGTTTGGCATTTGCCTTAAATAAACCCTTAATTGGGCTTTCTACCCTCCGCTTATTCGCCAAGGCAGCTGTTGGTCATTTGATTGCAACCAGAAATGCCCTGTTGGATAATAAACAATTGCAGGTTTTTTCAATGATTGACGCTAGAAGGATGGAAGTTTTCGGAGCGATCTATAATAGCTCACTTGACTACCTCGCTCCTGAAAAAGCAATTATCTTGGATGAAACCCTATTGCATTCCTTACTCAGCAATGGACCACTTATCTGCATTGGTTCGGGGGTGGCTAAAACTAAAATTTTGACACAACACACTGATTTTCAAAATAAATTACCCCTATTTCTAGAATACACCTATTCCATTCATGAAATGGCCGCTTTGGCAGTAGACAAATTTAAGGCAAATGATTTTGAGGACTTAGCTTACAGTGGTCCGGCCTACCTAAAAGATTACTACCAAAAACCACTCATAAAATAATTGTTTAATTATTGAGTTAATGTTAAACCTTTGGCATTGAACATTGTCCTATTTTTTTTAAATATGAGTACAACGCTCCTATTTTTAATAAAATATATATAACAAAAAATTAAACTAAATAGAATATAATAGCTAAATTTATACCGCTTTTATAGTTTTAACCCCCAAAACATATCAAATGAACCAATCACTTCCAACACTTCAACTCAGCAATGGATCCAATTCATTGAAGGTTGATTTATTGCACGCAAAAAAAGCGGCAATGATTTTAAGAGCATTAAACCATAAACTGAGACAACAAATTGTTAAACTAATTGATGAGCAAAAAAAAGTAACTGTTACTGAAATCTATGTAAAATTAAGATTAGAACAATCGGTTGCATCTCAACATTTAGCGATATTAAGAAGAGCAGGTATTGTTAGCACCATTCGCGAAGGCAAATTTATTTTTTACAATGTGGACTATGCAAGATTGGAGCAAGTAAACCAATTTGTAGAAAATTTAGTAGGATAAATATGTTTTTATCTGTCGAACAATTTCAGCAATTCCTAACCCAAGAAAATGCATTCATTATTGATACTAGGGATGAAGCTTCCTTTTTAGAAGGCTTTATCCCTAGTTCAATACATTTTAAACCTGAGATCATTCATCAAGCAGCGGCCTTAGGTTTATTATCTTTTGAACAACCTTTATTATTTATTGGTGCCGATGACAATGAAAAAATTGCCATGGCTTATTTTGAAAAATTAGGATTTAGCAATATCAAGGGCTGGCTGGAAGGTGGTTTTGCTACTTGGCTGAATGCAGACAAGCGTTATGATTTAGTGATTGAAGTTGAAGCGGATGAATTAGCCATGGATATTCCATTTGATGAATTCTTGATGGTATTAGATATCAGAACCGAGGAGCAATACAATCAAGGACATATAAAAAATTCAATGCATATGCCTTTATTAGAATTTGCCGATCCAGGGAGTATGTCTGAATTAGACGAACATTTTAATATTTATATTATTAGTGAAGATGGCGAAACTAATACGCTTGCGGCTAGTATATTAAAAAAACAAGGTATTCATAATAATAGAGTTGTAAAAGGAGGCTGGCAAAGTGTAATACAACTTAAAGATAAATTCACGATCGAAGTGACTAAAGAAAAAAAAGCGAACGATTCCTTAGACGCGCTTTAATCAACCACTAAGTTTGCATGTTTTTGAGAATCAAATTCATACTTCCATCTTTTATGACTCCATAAATAATTTGCTGGATTTTGTTTGATTTTTTCCTCCAATATTTTCACATACAGTGCAGTCAATTGTCCATCTTTGAAATAATTTGGCGATGTAGTCATGACTTCGTATTGCAAATGATAATAACCCCGCTTCGTGCTATGAAAATAGGCAAACACCTGTGCCGTATTATTTAATTTGGCTCCCTTTTCAGGCCCCTTAACAAAGGGCGTACGTCTACCTAAAAAATTAACCCAAAATGCAGACATTGGATTACCAGGATTTTGATCGGCTGCTAATGCCATTGCATAATTTCCTTGCGTAGCATACTTATGAAACTGCGTTTTAAATTGTGTAGCAGGAATCATAATGCTTCCAAAGCGCTCTCGCATTTTCAATACTATATTATTAATATAAGGATTTGACAAAGGCATATATACCGCAATAAAGGGATATTTTCCGTATTTGGCAACACCCCAATTGGCGAATTCCCAATTAAAAAAATGCCCTGCCATTATCTGAACAGGTTGTCCTGTTTCATATAATTTATTTAGCACCTCAACATTAGAAGTAAATCGTTTTTCAAATTCGGATGTGGAGATGGAAATTAATTTAATCGTCTCGATAAATGAATCTGTAAAATTTTGATAAAATTTTGTTGCAATTTTTTTTCTTTCTTGTGCCGATTTATTAGGGAATGCAATCATTAAATTATTTTCAATGACCTGTTTTCTGTATCTAACTACATATTGTAAAAGAAATGCCATAAAATCACTAACGACATAGGCAATACGCCATGGTAACAAGGATAAAAGATAAAAAAAGGCATACACTAACTTATACATACTACTTCCTATTATAATCAATGCTATTGGGGGTCTACCCAAGCATTATGCTCTTTTAGTAATTGAATTAACTCATCAACAGCAATAGCGCTGTCAATATTTCTTTTCATGATTTCCTTTCCTTTATACAAAGTAATTTTACCTACCCCACTGCCTACGTAACCAAAATCAGCATCCGCCATTTCACCTGGACCATTTACGATACATCCCATGATGGCAATTTTTAAACCTTTTAAATGATGGGTCACCGCCCTTATTCTTGCAGTGGTTTCTTGCAATTCAAATAAAGTACGGCCACAACTAGGGCAGGAAATATATTCTGTTTTCGAAATTCTAGTTCGCGTTGCTTGTAATATTCCGAAACTTATGGTATTTAAAAATTGTACGAATGAAGTATTATTAAAATAATTACGCCCCGATACATTACTTGATTCATTATTTTGTTCTGCATTGGCAGCCACCTTAGCGCTTACGCCCAAACAAATCCCATCCCCTAATCCATCTAAAAATAAGGCCCCCGTCTCTGTTGCAAAATGAATCAAATGCTCGTCTGCGCTGGTCCAAGCACTTTCGGTCATAAGTATCACTGGATTTTGAATTTTTAAATCCATGAATCGCACTATCATTCGGCGGACCGCAGGCATGGCATGTGCCAATTGACTACTTAAACAAAAAACAACCGATTTGTCTTTGGCAATTTCTATGAGCTGCTCATCCCTTATTCCATTTTTTGTACAATAACAATCTACCATGACAAAATTAATAAAGGCACTTTTTCGAGGTGCTGCGATATAATTTCTAAAATCAAATAATGGCAAATACTTTGTTCTATCATTGACTGTTTCCCACTGTTCAGGCTTGGTGATGACACGTAAGGTACCTGGTAAATCAAAATCAATAACGCCATTGGGCGTATAAATAAAGTCAGCAGCCAAATCCGAAATAGTCCATTTATCGGTTGCTACATGATAGGTATACCCAATACTAATTAAATCATCGGGTGTAATCGTCGATTTATGTGTAAAGTCTGCAATGACCACAGGCACCTGCTTACCTCCAATAGTTGAAACCGAATGCGTAACTCTTTTTTTAAATTCAAAAGGACTATATGAAAGTTGGTCAATCTCTGGAATATGATGTACCCCTTTCATTCGATTTGCTGGGTATCTTTTAACCAAATCCTTACAAACCGGAATTTCTAATTCAGGATCCTCTGTTAAACTTACCCTTATTGTATCACCAATACCATCCTCTAATAATGTGCCAATGCCAATTGCACTCTTAATACGTCCATCTTCCCCATCTCCCGCTTCCGTTACACCCAAATGCAATGGATAACATTCATTAAACTCTTGTTGCATTTGTTGCACCAATAATCGATAAGCTTGCACCATCACCTGCGGATTGCTTGATTTCATGCTTAAAATTATTTGGTGATAATCCAAGCTTCGTGCAATGCGCAAAAATTCCATCGCACTTTCCACCATACCAATGGCAGTATCGCCATACCTACTCATAATACGATCACTCAATGAACCATGATTGGTACCGATACGCATCGCTGTTCCATGTTCCTTGCAAATAAGAACAAGTGGCGTAAATCTTTCTCTGATGCGTTCAATTTCTTCCAAATATTCTGCATCTGTGTATTCAATTTGTTCAAACTTTTTCTTGTCAACATAGTTGCCTGGATTCACCCGCACTTTCGCAACAATAGTTGCTGCAATTTCGGCAGCATTGGGTGTAAAATGAATATCAGCGACCAAAGGAATATCATAGCCTTGCGCATTCAATGCTGCTTTTATGTTTGCTAAATTTTCAGCCTCTTTTTTACTTGGAGCAGTAATACGAACCAATTCTGCGCCTGCTTTTATACATTTGATGACCTGAGCCACTGTTAAATCTGTATCCATGGTATCAGTGGTCGTCATCGTTTGAACCCGAATAGGATGACCGTTACCAATGATGATATTACCCACTTTTACTTCGCGTGTAAGTAAACGTTGATAGGAAGTTAATGAGTTACAATAGTATTGCATAAAAGAAAAAATAAAGATAATTATTTTTGTACAACGAGGCTACCTAGTTCCTTTTAAAAAGCCCTGTTGTAATAAAATTTTCTTCAGTAAATTAATATTATTATCAGTTAGGTTAGCTGAATTATTCGCATTCGTATTTAATACAAAAAAATAAGGATGTTGATTTTCTTCTACATAACCCAATACCCATGCTGCATTTTTATTTGCTGTTGTATCTATACCGGTAATGTAACTCAATCGATAATTTGAATTATCTTCCATCAAAATCATTTTTTTTAATTTTTCTTGTGATTTTTTTTGAAAAAACAAATCTTTAAAATAAACCCTTTTAATTAAACCCAATTGCTCGTCCGGTGTTATAACGAGTGATCCGTCTTCCCAAAAATGAGTACTGTCCGCGCTTGCGATACCCTTTCCATAATGGAGCGAATCCAGCACTTTTAAAATTTGTTGGCGACCAATGTTGGCAATAACGGCTTTATAAAATTGTGCCGAATCATTTAAATTTAATGAAGTATCATGATGGTGTATGATTCCTTGATCTAATCCAATTAATGCAGGTATGATAAAAAAAGTATTTGATGGCGCAGATGCAGAATCCTTATACTTCGACAAATTGTGAATGGTGAATTGTTCTGTTCCATTTTCAAGCAAGGCAAAACTACCTTGCATACCCGCACTATCCATTAATTGTGCAATAGCAGTATCACTTTTAACATTGTTTGGGTTACATGCATACACCAAAACAATAAAAAAAGCTGCTTTTAAAAAATTTTGAATCATTGTTAACTTTGATTTATAGAATAGGCAAATTTACCACTTAATATTTACAAAAACACCCCTAACCAGCATACACTAGTTAGGGGTGTTGAAATAAATTTAAATTAAGTGTCGCTTATTCAATTCCTAATAACTCCACCTCGAAAATTAAGGTCATCCCTGGGCCAATAAATGGACCAGCAGAACGCTCACCATAAGCCAATTCTGAAGGAATAAATAACTTCCATTTGCTACCTACTGTCATTAACTGAACTGCATCCTGCCAGCCTTTAATTACACCATTTAAAGGGAAGGTAATTGGCTCACCTCTTTGTACCGAGCTGTCAAAAACCGTTCCATCAATTAAAGTGCCATGGTAGTGACATTTTACCTTGTTATTCAAAGTTGGTTTTACAGATCCCGTTCCTGCAACCATTACTTCGTACTGCATGCCATTGGTCATTTTAACGACACCTGGTTTTTTTGCATTTTCTTCTAAAAAAGCTTTTCCTACTGCTCTGTTGAATGTGATTTTTTCTAAACTCATATTATCTTGGTATTTTTTGATACAAACGTCTAATAAACTATCAGGTATAATTGACTTTGCAATAACACCCGCACTGAACCCTTTTTCAAACAAGGCCAAATTAATGTCCTGTAAGCCTTGTCCTTTCATACTTTGTGCAACACGAAAACCCAAAGCGTAGGAAGCACTATCTTTTGTCGTCTTTAAAACAACACTAACCGGGGTTGCTGTTTTTGACACAGCCACATTAGTGATGGTTACTGGTTTTGCCCCTACTGCTTTTAATGGAGTTGCTTTTATGACTGCAGGTTTTGTTGTTTGTGCGAAGCCAACGCCTACTAGGCTAAAGGAAATCAATATTAATATACTTTTTTTCATGCTTATCATTTGTTAATGAAACGATTAATTTATTTCGATAGGAGGCAAAAATACATCAGAAATGGATTCAAAACCCAACTATCTTGGCAATATTCAGAAACTATTTCAAGAGCTGGCTTAAACAAGCCTGTACCTTGTCTGCACCCAATTTACTTTGAATAATTTTCATCTGATCTGCAATTTGGCTAGTACATAAATTTCCAATACTTCCCTCGTGCGAATGATTCACTTCAGTGGTATAATTAAATTTTCCTGCTTCAATGTCCAAACCAATTTTTTTATAGGCATCCCTAAATGGCATTCCTGCATTTACTAATTTGTTTACCTCCTCTACGCTAAATAAATATTGGTATTTAGTATCCCCTAATAAATCTTTTTTAACCTCCATGTTTTCAATCATTAAAGAAGCCATCTCGATACAGGTTTTAAGTTGACTGAATGCAGGGAATAGATGTTCTTTCAAAAGCTGTAAATCGCGATGATACCCTGATGGCAAATTGGTGGTCATCAACATGATTTCATTGGGCAATGCTTTAATTCGATTACAATAAGAACGAATTAACTCAAATACATCCGGATTTTTTTTGTGCGGCATGATACTCGAGCCAGTAGTTAAAGTATCAGGAAACTGAATAAACCCGAAATTTTGATTCATAAACAAACAGGCATCCATACTTAATTTAGCTAAAGTATCTGCAATATTTGCCATGGCCATCGCAGTAATTCTTTCCGCTTTGCCCCTACCCATTTGCGCATAAACCACATTAAAGTTTAAGGATTCAAACCCCAATAATTCAGTGGTTCTGGTACGATTTATTGGAAAGGAAGATCCATAACCTGCAGCAGAACCTAATGGGTTTTTATTAACTACATTATAGGCCGCATGCAGCATGGTCATATCGTCCACCAAACTCTCTGCATAAGCGCCTAACCAAAGACCAAAGGAGGATGGCATCGCTAATTGTAAATGCGTATAACCAGGCAATAAATCATTTTTATGTGCCTCGCTTTTGGTTTGCAATAATTTAAAAAAATCGTTGACAGATGCGCTTAATTGAATTAATTCCGCACGAAGAAATAATTTAATGTCAACTAGAACCTGGTCATTTCTACTTCTAGCACTATGAATTTTTTTTCCCACATCTCCCAACTTAGAAGTCAATAATAATTCAACTTGTGAGTGAATATCTTCAACACCTGGCGCTAATTTAAATTCTCCATCTTGAATGGTTTGGTGTATTTCAACAAGCGCTTTTTTTAATTGCACCATTTCATCCACTGTCAATAATCCAACTTCCGATAACATGGTAATATGTGCGATTGAACCTAGTACATCATAGGATGCCAAATATTGATCCATCGCTTGATCATTACCAATGGTAAATTTTTCAACCGCCGATGCGACTTCATTATTTTTTTGCCAAAGTTTACTCATGGTTGAAAATTATTGAAAGTAATTGAATATAAGTGGTTACCCCTTCTTTGATTTCGTTTGTATATATAAATTCATCTGCAGTGTGACTTCTTGCAGAATCACCAGGGCCCATTTTTAAAGTTGGGAAAGGCATCAAAGCTTTATCTGAAGTAGTAACTGAGCCATAATAACCTTTACCTAGTGCCAACCCTGCTTTAATAATCACATGATCTAGGGCAATACCCGAGGATCTCATCCTCAAACTTCTTGGAGTTACTTTCGATGTAACATGCTGTCCGATCGTTGCTAATACTTCTTCAAAAGTATACAATTCATTTACACGCACATCCACTACCATCTTACAATTCGAAGGTACCACATTATGCTGTTTGTTATCTGTTTCAATAACGGTTGTAGTCATTTTTACACTTCCAAGTAAATCTGACACTTTTTCAAATTGGTAATTTCTAAACCAATCTAAATCAGCAAGTATTTTATACAAAGCGTTTTCACCTTCCTCCCTTGCCGCATGCCCTGCTTTACCAGTAGCAATCACATCTAATACCATCAGTCCGCGTTCAGCAATGGCAAGCTCCAATTTAGTAGGCTCTCCTACAATTCCAAATTCAATTTTTGGCAATTGGGGTAAAACCAATTCAATGCCATCATGCCCCGAAATTTCTTCTTCCGCGGAGGCAACAAAAATAATATTGTAGGGTAAGTTTTCTTTGTCATAGAAATATAAAAAGGTAGCCAACAAGCTAACCAAACAACCGCCGGCATCATTACTTCCTAACCCATATAATTTTCCTTCTGCTTCAAAAGGGTCAAATGGATCAATGGTATATCCTTTGTTTGGTTTAACCGTGTCATGATGTGAATTCAATAATAAAGAAGGCTTGTTGCTATCAAAATGTAAATTAGTCGCCCAAATGTTATTGATTAATCTTTCAGTTTTAATTTGTCGCGCTGCTAAAAAATCAATTAAAATAGCAGCCGTCTTATCCTCTTCCTTACTGAAAGAGGGAATGGCTAATAATGATTTTAATAAATCAATGGCCTCCTTTTGAAGCGCATTGATTACTTCATGATTCAGTGATATGTTATTATTAAGTGACATTAGTTCGTTATTGTAGTACCTGCAGTACCATTGATTAATTCATGTAGCTTTTCTGCTTTACCGATGATGACCGATTGCACGCCCCCATTCAATGCAAAAAAAGCATTGTCTATTTTTGGTATCATCCCTTCAAAGATGATATTTTCCTTTTTAAGTTCGCTATAAGTTAGGTTATTAATAGATGAAATTACAGAAGCTTCATTAGTAACATCCGCTAATACCCCTTCCTTTTCAAATCCATAAACAAGGTGTACTTGATACAAGCCCGACATAGCAACAGCAATATTCTGGGCAATGGTATCCGCATTGGTATTAAGCAATTGGCCCGCACCATCATGTGTGATAGGCGCAACTACTAACCTTAATTGATTGGCAAGTTGTTGTTGTATGAATTCTTGATTCACCTCGTCAATATCGCCCACAAAACCATAATCAATATTGGCATTCGCACGCTTATGCGCTTTTATCAAATTACCATCAACACCTGACAGTCCCATTGCATTTACATGCAATGCTTGCAGTTGTGCGATTATATTTTTATTAATGTAACCTGCATATACCATGGTTACAATTTTCAAAGTTTCTCCGTCTGTAATTCTTCTTCCTTCCACCATAGTTAAATAGCCTGGCCTTCTAGTTTAGAGAAAGCAGTAAGGAAATTTGTTAACATTACTGGATTGTCAACAATATTGCCTCCTATTTTAATAACATATAATTTTTCCATAAAATACTTTCCTTCTATTTGTTTGTTGCCAATAATATTTCCGACAACACCGCTTGTGCTGCCCAAACTCTATTGGACGCTTCTTTGGTCACCAAACTATTTGTACCATCTAATATTTCGTCACTTAACTCCACATTTCTTCTCACTGGCAAACAGTGCATCACTTTTGCATGATTAGACACCGCTAATTTTGCATTGGTTAACATCCAATTCGCATCTGTACATAGTACTTTACCATAATCTTGATAGCTACTCCAGTTTTTTACATATACAAAGTCAGCATCTTTTAATGCTTCTTCTTGATGATGCGTTATGGTAGCACCCTTTGTATACGCCTCAGCCAATTCATACCCTTCCGGGTGCGTAATCACAAAATCAGCCTCCCCCCATGCATTCACCCATTCACTAAAACTATTAGCTACGCATTGAGGTATTGACTTTATATGTGGTGCCCAAGTTAAAACAACCTTAGGCTTTCTATTTGTAAAGGTGGTGCTCAAATCCATCGCCTCTTGTATTGTTATAATATCTGTCAATGATTGAAGCGGATGCAAGGTGGCACTCTCTAAACTTACAACGGGAATTCCTGCATATTTAATAAATTGATGAATAATATGCTCACTATAATCAACTGATTTATCCTGTAAACTAGGGAAAGTACGAATGCAAAGAATGTCAAAATAATTGCCCAATACGGGTGCTGCATCTTTAATATGTTCAACGGTTGTTCCATTCATAATGGCGCCTTCACTAAACTCTAAAGCCCAACCTTCCTTATCAACATTAAAAAGAATAGGCTCCATGCCTAAATTTTGCGCTGCTACTTGTGTACTTAATCTTGTTCTTAAGCTTGGATTAAAAAAAAGTAAACCAATGCGTTTATGGGCACCTAAATTTTTATCCAACAAAGGTTGTTGTTTATAGGATAATGCCTTTTTGACCAAAGCATTAATATTAGCCACATCCTTTACTGAAATAAACTGTTTCATGCGCTTAGTCTTTATTCTGCTTCAATACTTGAATTGCATTATTCAAGCCGGTTAAAAATAAATTGATGTCCTCCATGCTTATTGCTAAGGAAGGCAATAGTCTTATTACATTTGGTTTTGCTTCCCCTGTAAATATTTTTAAATCATTCAATAATACCTTTCTTACATCTTCTAGTCCCGCTTCCATTTCAAAGCCAATCATTAATCCACGGCCTCTAACCGCTTTAACACCTTCTGTATTTATTAAAGCATTTATTAAATAATTACCTTTTTCATCGGCGGCTTTAATTAAATGATCCTGTTGCATCACTTCAATCACCGCAAGCGCTGCAGCACATGCTAAAGGATTTCCGCCAAACGTAGTTCCCAACATACCAAACTTGGCTTGAATATGTGGTGCTATTAATATGCCTCCAATGGGAAAACCGTTACCCATGCCCTTTGCCATTGAATAAATATCTGCATTTACGCCAGCATGATCATGCGCAAAAAATTGACCAGACCTGCCATAACCACATTGTACACTATCCGCAATATAAACTGCACCAGAATCGTCACAACATTTTCTGATGGC
>RFZW01000270.1 GCA_009920495.1 Chitinophagia bacterium | reverse complement strand
GTATGTTGCGCATCTTTTTTATTATACCCAATAGTTTTTGTGATGCCCAACCATTGATTAAATTTGGTGCCCGCATTCCAAATTAAAGTTCTGTCGTGATGAAAATATATTAATGGTTGTACAGCTCCCATCTTTTCATTGGCATCCAAGGCGCCTACTAATGGTTCTAAAAAATCACGTTCAACGGCTACATCATTATTCAGCAATAGCGTGTAGGTATATCCATGTTGTATCGCATATTGCATTCCTTTATTATTCCCTCCTGTGAAACCTGTATTTTGATCACAGGTTAAAATAATAATATTGTTATGATTTGCTCTTAATTGATTTAAGGATTCATCGGTTGAAGCGTTATCAACACAAATAATATCATAGTCCTGATACGAAGTTTGATACAGTGACTGTATAGTTTCATTGGTTAATTCATAACTATTCCAATTCACTAATATGATGGCTAACTTTTTAGACATACGCTTGTTGATAAAAATTAGTACTCATCATAAATCGTACTGCAAGTTGAACTGTAACATTACCTGTTGTATATCTCGGCCAGGAATCCATCCCGTTTTTTTAGTAGGAAACCACTCCCATTCATAGTTATTGGTTTGCATATAACTAACCCTTGGGCCGATTGTATATTTTTTTATACGCCAATCAATTTTTAGGGTAGTGATAAAATCGACATAGTATTGTTTAAACTGTCCCGATGCTGTATAGGCAAATTGATAGTAGTCATTGTTGTGCACGCGTCTTTCCCCTGTAATACCTATTCGATTATTATTTTTACGCCAGTTAAATTCAACAGTTTGTGAGGAGCCGCCAGGACCTACGCCAGCGCCTATCAATTGTCCATCATGGGTATAACCCTGCCTTACATGCGATCCCAAATACCAGCTGGTCGGAATACCGGTACTAAATTGTTCGGCGCGTGTTAACAATTGCACTTGCGTTAGTTCACCCAATAGTTCCCAATAATGTTTTTTGGTAGTGGTGAATATTTTTTTAATTCCCCAGGTACTTGCGTATCCTTTATCAGGTTGTAATACCCAATTTCTCAAAGTTAAAATACAATGCCGTTAGTATAATGGGTTTTATAATTCCATCATCAGGGATATTATGTAAAATATTTTTGACCGGTATATAATCCGTCCACTTGGTCATATCTTTTTGATACTGAACATGGGTTTGTTCAAAACCAATATTTAAGTTTGAAAACCATTTGGGTTGATAGCTAATATTTATACCATTAATTATTCTAGTATTATTTTCTTTTGGAAAAAATAATTGATTGCCGCGTAATGGCATAAAAATACTAGGCGGCAACCATCCACCATTGGTGAGCTTACCAGTTATAAGTTCAATATTAAAATTTCCAATTTTTGAATTGACCGGTTTGCTGGTCCCTAAAGTTATGTGCGGAAATCCTGCCGCGGTATTTGAAAGCAATAATGCATTGCGCTGTGCTGGTCCCCACCATTTATTTTCATTAGATACCCCCACCTGCCAATTTTTATAATGCAATTTTAAATAAGATTGCCCCCAAGACATTTTTTTATAAGGATTATCC
>RFZW01000269.1 GCA_009920495.1 Chitinophagia bacterium | reverse complement strand
CGGGTGTCACCACATTTCAATTACAACATGCCATTGACACGGGCGCCATATTATTACAGGATCGCATCCCTATTGCGCCTAATCATACCGCCGGTGAAATACATGACACCATGATGGAAGTGGGTGCACAATTATTAGTAAAAACATTGCATGGATTATTTGACAATAGCATTAAAGCAGTGCCACAGGAACAAGTGATTGGCAATGAGGCACTCCAACATGCACCGAAAATTTTTACTAAGGATTGTGAAATAGATTGGGGAAAGCCATGCACCTCCATACATAATTTAATTAGAGGATTAGCCCCTTTCCCAGGTGCAATTACAAAGATTGATGGAAAAATAGAGAAGCGCCGGGCAGTTTTATTACGGATGGAAAAACTTTTGCAAAAATTGCATGCAAGGATGGATATATTGGGCTCGCGGATATTCAATGGGAAGGTAAAAAGCGCATGCCAATTATAGACTTCTTAAGAGGTTATCGAAAACCCTCCTAAAATCAAGATAAAATTATAGTGGAAACCCTGCCTTAACTAATCTTGTTGCAGGTATATTTATTTCAACGCGTTATTGAAATCCTCCAATGTTACAATACCTTGATGTCTCCAAGTTTCTTTGCCATTTTTAAAAATGACAAAAGTGGGAAGGCCTTCAGAATGTAATGCTTTCATCACATCAATATCATTACCGCCATCCACTGCTAAAAAATAAAAGGGGTTCGCGGGTTGTTTTTTTAATGTTTCTAAAACAGGCAACATTTTTCGACAAGGCGGACACCAATCTGCGCCAATATCCACTAATACAATCTTGTTGGTGGCAATCACTTTTTCGAAATCCGTGGTGCGCATTTGAGGAATATTACCTGCTCCATCCACAGGCAATCCATTCATTTTCCAATTACTCATGCCCCCTTCTAAATTGATAACCTTAAACCCTTTTTCAATAAGGTAAGTTTGGGCAGAGGCACTACGACCACCCGCTTGACAATAAATATAAATAGGCTGGTTTTTATCCAAATGTTGTGTACGATCTGTAAATTCAGTTTTGTCCATCCAATTCGCTTGCAAAGCATGGGAAATATGACCGCCATTAAATTCGTTCGCAGTGCGCACATCTAATACTTGAACACCCGGCATTGCAATAGCTTGTTTAAAAGCTGCTGCCGTAATGGTTTCGCCGCTATTTGAACTTGCTGAAACTGCTTGATCCCCATTTGAGTTAGCCTGTCCACAACTTACTAATACAAATCCCATAAAAATAAGGGATACAAATAATTTACATTTCATAAAATAGAATTAATAAGTGACGGTAATCTGAAAAGTTTTGTTGGTGATTCCTAAAATTGCTGCAGCAGCATCACTCAACCTATATTGAATTGAATTACTCACATCTGGAAGTGCATTAATCACTTTAGCGCAAATGGTTTTAAAATCGGCAGTGGTAATTTTTACAATTGTTCCAATGGGTATTTCATTGGTCAATATATAAAACTTTTTATCCTGCCAACCACTGATACTTTTAAATACGGAAGCAGTGCCATCTAATGTTTGAAAAGAGGCAGATTTTTTTTGATCTGAAAATAAAGTCGCAA
>RFZW01000268.1 GCA_009920495.1 Chitinophagia bacterium | reverse complement strand
AAAGCTCAATTGTTAAAACCAGCGCTATTAATGCTCCAATTAATACTCCAATTAATGCTGCTAAAATTATGTCTATAAAAACAAGTGCTACTGCAGTAGGGGATTCAGTTGTATTTAATGGTAAATTAACTGATTCAGTTTTTAAACTTCAAAACATTAAAATTTCAAATTTTGAAGATGGACTCATTGAGTTGAAAATTATTATAAAAGATTCTTTGGGAAATGAAACCACTCCTGTGAAGACAAGTATATATAAGGATACTAAAGAGCCTATAATTACCATCAAGAAATCTACTATTACTGATTTAAAAGCAACATATACGATTGAATCAAATGAATTTTTATCCAATTCATTAATAAAAGATAGTTTAAAGATTAATATTGGTAAAATCGATTCAATTGCTAAAGTGGGGAATAAGCTTTATAATGTTTTTATAACACGCGTTTGTAATGACACTTTGATTTTAACAGTTAAGCCTAATTCTTTAATGGATACAGTAGGTAATAAAAATTTAACTACATCCATTACCAGTATCGAAAAATTAATTCCTGATAATCCATCTGTTACAGAGGTTAATTATTGTCAAGGAGCTGGAGCTACTCAATTGACAGCTAATATTTTAACAGGACACAATTCGGTTTGGTATTCTAGCTCAAGTGGGACAAATTCATCCACTACAGCACCTAAGCCAATTACTACTAATATTGGGAAAGTTGATTATTATGTTAGTCAAGTGAAGGCAACGACCGGTTGTGAAAGTGCCAAAGCTAAATTAACAGTAACAGTTTTTGAAATTCCTACGGCACCAATTTTATCTAGAGATACTGCTAATTTTTTAGTGTCAAGTGCAACTTCAGGAAATACTTGGTATAAGGATAGTACTATTTTAAAAGATAGTACACAAAGATTCAAACCAACAATCCCAGGAGCGTATACTGTTAAAACGACACAAAATGGCTGTGTAAGTTCAATCAGTGCTACCTATTATTTTTTAATAACTGATATCATAAAATTAAGTGCTACAGAATTTATCAAACTTGCCCCTAATCCTTTCCAAAGTAAGTTGAACTTTGATTTTGCCATTAAAGGGTATCAAAAGCTGAATTTGGATGTTTTTGAAATTTCAACTGGGAATAAAGTTGCAACTAGGGTAGGCTTAACTCCAGGCGCTCCTATATATCTACCTGAATTAACTAGTGGTACTTATATTGTTCGTATAACCAGTGCAGATGGTAAGTTGAGTTATCAGTTTAAAATGGTTAAAATGTAGTATTTTAGGTTTATAAATTTTTGAATATGCATAAGTTTAAATTATTACTACTTTTCACTGGCGTGCTTTTTGTAACATGCTTACAAGCGCAAAAAGTTCAATTCAAACAAGTTGACAAGGATAAAAAAGTAGAAGTATTTGTAGATAATAAATTCTTTACTGCATTTATATATCCAGATAATATGGAAAAGCAATCGCTTTATCCAATTATAGCATCCTCAGGAAAAATTATTACACGCGGGTATCCTTTACAACCTCGTCCATTTGAGCGCACGGATCATCCACATCATGTGGGTATGTGGTTTAATTTTGGCGATGTA
>RFZW01000267.1 GCA_009920495.1 Chitinophagia bacterium | reverse complement strand
TTGTTATTAAGTGCATACACTAAAAAAAATGACTAAATTATCCATTGTAATTGTTGCAAAAAATGAATCTGCAAATATTTACGATTGCGTTAAAAGTGCTGCTTTCGCTGACGAAATTTTGGTTGTAGATTCGGGAAGTACTGATCAAACTATCAATCTTGCGAAAAGCGCAGGAGCACGAATACTTAAGAAAAAATGGATGGGTTATGGCCCGCAGCAAAATATAGCAATCAATGCATCTAAGGGAGATTGGGTTTTTTCGCTAGATGCAGACGAGAGAATTTCATCAAAACTTGCAAAAGAAATAATTAAATCTATTAAAGAAGAAGTATTTTATGTTTATAACGTACCAAGAAAATCTTTATTTGTATCAAGATTTATGGATCATTCTGGATGGCGACCAGACTATACCAAGCGTTTATTCAAAAAAGGCTTTGCTAAGTTTACTGAGCATGAGGTTCATGCGCACTTATCTACAAAATATAAAATTGGAAAACTAGTAAACCCTATAATTCACTTTAGCTACAGAGATCTTGAATCTGTTATTAATAAAATGAATCTTTATTCTACTGGTGGCGCCAGAGATAATTTAAAATCAGGAAAAAAAGGCTCGCTAAAAAAAGCAATATTTCATGGTCTATGGGCATTTCTTCGTACTTATTTTATAAGAGCGGGTTTCTTAGATGGCAGGGAGGGGGTAATGCTTGCAATTGCAAATGCAGAAGTAACCTATTATCGCTATTTAAAGCTTTATTATATTTCTCAAAAAAACTTAAAACCAAAAATTATTTTTTAATGATTAGCCATTCTAATTTTATTCAAAAAATACCCGAAATTACTTTTTTTAAAAGTAGGAAGCATAAGAAACCAATTTTTTCTATTTTAATACCAACTTGGAATAATCTTCATTTTTTGAAATTATGTATTAATAGCCTTGAGAAAAATTCTCGTTATAAGCACCAAATTATTTTACATATTAATGATGGAAATGATGGGACAATTGAGTGGGTGAAGAAAAATGGTTTTGATTTTTCTCATTCAAAAGAAAATATAGGTATTTGTTTTGCTTTGAATGCATCAAGCACGTTAGCTAATGCCGATTATATTGTTTATTTCAATGATGATATGTATGCTTGCCCTGATTGGGACTATTGGCTTCTTAAAGAAGTTAAGCAGCAACCCTCAGATTATTTTTTTCTGTCTTCGACTATGATTGAGCCAAGGGATAGCAATAATTCATGTGTGATCGCACCATATGATTTTGGTGATCATCCAAACAAATTTAAGGAAAAAGAACTTCTTAATAGTTTTAAGCAATTTAAAAAAAATGATTGGACAGGGGCAACGTGGCCGCCTAATTTGGTACCTAAAAAACTATGGAATCTTGTAGGTGGTTATAGTACTGAATTTTCTCCTGGTATGTATTCTGACCCAGATTTTTCGATGAAGTTATGGAATGTTGGAGTGAGAAACTTTAAGGGCGTGAGCAAAAGTCGCGTCTACCATTTTATGTCCAAGTCAACTAAAAAAATCAATTTTAAGAAATTTGACGGGAGAAGAATTTTTTTTAGGAAATGGGGAATTAGTTCAA
>RFZW01000266.1 GCA_009920495.1 Chitinophagia bacterium | reverse complement strand
CTCCAGCGGTTTTGGCACATTTATTAAAATATGATAGTGCACAAGGTCGTTTTGATGCAGATGTGAAATCAACAGAAGATGCTGTAGTGGTGAATGGCCATGCAGTTAAAATATATGCACAACGTGATCCAGCGCAAATTCCTTGGGGAGCACATAGTGTTGATGTTGTGATTGAATCAACAGGATTCTTTACAGATAAAGAAAAAGCTGAATTACATATTAAAGCAGGTGCAAAGAGAGTTGTGATTTCTGCGCCAGCAACTGGTGATATGAAAACAGTGGTATTTAATACCAACCATGAAATTTTAGATGGTACAGAAACAGTGATCTCTGGTGCATCTTGTACTACGAACTGTTTAGCGCCAATGGCGAAAGTATTAGAAGATAAATTCGGTATTGTTACAGGTTTAATGTTAACAGTACATGCTTATACAAATGATCAAAACACTTTAGACGGTCCGCATCCTAAAGGTGATTTACGTCGTGCACGTGCTGCTGCTGCAAACATTGTACCGAATAGCACAGGTGCTGCAAAAGCAATTGGTTTAGTTTTACCTTCTTTAAAAGGTAAGTTAGATGGATCTGCGCAACGTGTTCCAACAATCACGGGTTCTTTAACTGAATTAACGACCATCTTATCTAAAAAGGTAACTGCTGAGGAAGTAAACGCAGCGATGAAAGCAGCGGCGAACGAATCATTTGGTTACACAGAAGATGAAATTGTAAGTTCTGATGTTATTGGAATTTCATACGGTTCATTATTTGATGCAACACAAACTAAAGTAATGACGCAAGGTGATGTTCAAATGGTAAAAACAGTAAGCTGGTATGATAATGAAATGAGCTATGTGAGTCAGCTAGTGCGTACGGTGAAATATTTCGCAAGTAAAATAAAGTAAGATTTTTTTATACAATGCCTTCCCTCGGGAGGGCATTTTTAATTCTATTAAAAAGAAATAAATAAAAATATGAGCTCATTTAAAGATTTTTCATTCGCTGGTAAAAAAGCCTTGATTCGTGTTGATTTTAATGTGCCTTTAAATGATGCATTCGAAATTACCGACGACAATCGTATGCGTGCAACTATCCCTACAATTACAAAAATTTTAAAGGAGGGTGGCAGCGTAATTTTAATGAGTCACTTAGGTCGTCCGAAAGATGGTCCCACCGAAAAATATTCTTTAAAACATATTGTTGCCCATTTATCTAAATTATTAGGTGTGGATGTGCAATTTGCCAATGATTGTATTGGTGCAGAGGCTATTGATAAAGCAGCTGCTTTGCAAGCGGGTCAGGTGTTATTATTAGAGAACCTACGTTTTTATAAAGAAGAAGAAAAAGGGGATGTTGTGTTCGCAGAAAAATTGTCAAAATTGGGTGATGTATATGTGAATGATGCATTTGGTACAGCGCACCGTGCACATGCTTCAACGGCAATCATTGCGCAATTCTTTTCTCCAACCAACCGAACTTTTGGTTTGGTAATGGAAGGTGAAGTATTGAGTGCTGAAAAAGTAATGCACGCAGCACAAAAACCTTTTGTTGCCATTATTGGTGGCGCAAAAGTGTCTGATAAAATTTTAATTATTGAAAACT
>RFZW01000265.1 GCA_009920495.1 Chitinophagia bacterium | reverse complement strand
CCTCGCGAATTCGCGAGGGTTATTTTTTTATACTACTTTTAAGAATAAAATTTAGGGTAACAATAAAATACAAGTATATATGAATTTTAAAACAGCTGTTAATAGTGGACTTTTCATTGTACTGACATTTTGCATCTCGTCTGCATCCTTAGCACAAACCTCCATTTTAAAATGGAAAGAGGTTACGAACCAGTTTGGCCCATTGCCAACTTCCATCAAAGTTTTTGAATCAGAAAACACCTATCAAGACAGTGCGTTTAAAGGATTTTATGTTGAAATTGATACGAAGGATAAAAATTTACACTTAGATACAGACACCACTTTATTTAGACGATTAACGCCACAACAATTTTATACTAAATTAGATCAACCCTTAATTGTTGTGAATTCCTCTTTTTTTGAATTTAAAAGAAATACTAACGTAAATATAGTCGTGAAAAATGGCTTACCTGTTAGTTATAATATTCATGATATTCCAGGTAAGGGAAAGGACACCCTTACTTATACGCATGTGTTAGGTGCCGCCTTAGGGATGGATAAAAAGGGCAGTATGGACATAGCGTATACTTTTACGGATTCTGCGAGCAAAACTATCATGTATCAGCAATTACCTATGAATGCATTTAAGGATTCAAATGCCAAATTACTAGGGACGGATCCGAACTTAACCAATTTGAGTGTTTGGAAATTGAAATGGGCAAACGGTGGAGGCCCAGTATTAATGAGATCAGGGCGTATTCATATTTCAAACAATGAGGAAAGAAAATTTGCAGGCAAAGCTATCAACGACTATCATCCCCGAACAGCCATGGGCTATGATATGGAGGGAAAATTAATTATAATGGCTATTCAAGGACGCATGAAAGGAATTGCAGCAGGCGCAACACTGAATCAAATGGCTGCCTTTTTTGAACAATTAGATTGTTATGAAGCAATCAATTTAGATGGGGGCGGGAGCTCTTGCTTATTGGTGAATGGCAAAGAAACCATCAAGCCATCTGATCCTACAGGACAAAGACCAGTACCTGCTATCTTTTATGTGAAATAAAATTAGTGCTTCGACTTAGGGACCAATAATAAGTTTTTTTGCAAGGTTTGTTTTAAATGTCTTTTTACGACATCGCCCATGGTCTTCGCTTTATTGTAAGTAGAAGGCTCCTTAAAATGTGCGGTCAATTCTTTTTTTAGCTGTTCAATTTTTTCAGGCTGTGAAATTTTATCCTTACTCATAATATCAAACAACTCTTTTACTTGATATTTAGCAAGTACCAATCTAAATGTCATCATGGTTCTTTCCTCGGCTTGGTATTGTGCAATTGATTTGACATCTAAATTATTAATCACCATTTCAACAAAGGCAATATTTTCCTTATAAAATAGGAACGCATATCCCCTAATAATTGCACAAAGCAACGCTCATTAAATTTTACAAATTCTTTCGCTAATCTAATTACATTGATATTGGGATCCTGTAAATGATCCGTAATGAAAATATCTCCAGGAATGCCTGGAATATGCTCTTCAATTAAGGTTTCATCGTGTGTGAAATAAGTAATTCTGTTGGGGGATAATAGATGTTCAAGCTCTAAGCCATATACCCTGCTTGCATCTG
>RFZW01000264.1 GCA_009920495.1 Chitinophagia bacterium | reverse complement strand
TTTTACTTTGGATTCAAAATCCCATGCATTATTTTCCTCCATCTCCATAATCGCATTGGTAATTAAATCCTCATCCTCCGTTTCCATAGCCATCTCATAATTACTTATGGCTTTCATGGTGGGATGTTCCTGATTAAATAAGTTTTGTGTCACCGTAGCAGATTCAATAAACTGTGGCTCCTGTTCAAACATGACTAAGTGTACATCCTTATGTATTTTACAAGTGCCTGCGTCAGGATGTTCTTTGCCAGATAAAATGCGCAATAATGTGCTTTTTCCCACCCCATTTCGAGCAATTAAGGCAATGCGGTCACCTTCATTGATATTAAAACTAATGCCCTTAAAAAGGGGCGTAATTCCGTAACTTTTGGTCAATCCTTCTACTGATACATAATGCATGGCGCAAAGATAAGCGGGGAAAAGGAGTATGTCACTTTTTAGATAGGCTTTAGCTAAAAAATAGGGTAAAAAGAGGGGAACAATGTACTTTTGTCTTTGTTATAGAATAAAAGTAATAAAATGAAGCATTTTGAGGTCCCATTAGGTTATCGCAGCTCCTTGATTTCAGCAATTAAGGAAAAAAGAAAGGAAGAAGATAAACTAAAAAAAGACACGCAACCTACCTTACTTGATTTAGGTAATTTGAAGATTTATTTAGCGCGCCACTTTGGGTTTTGTTATGGAGTTGAAAATGCGATTGAAATTGCTTACCGAACCATTGAATCCAATCAAGGCAAAAGAATATTTTTATTAAGTGAGATGATTCACAACCCACAAGTAAATGCAGATTTACTTCAAAAAGGAGTACAATTTTTACAAGACACCAACGGCAAGGAATTAATTCCATTGGCATCGTTAACCCAAGAAGATATTGTAATTATCCCTGCCTTTGGAACGACCATTGAAATGGAAAAAAAATTAAATGCCATTGGCATTGAAGTGCAACAATATAATACCACTTGTCCGTTTGTTGAAAAAGTTTGGAACCGAAGTGCTCAAATTTCAAAAAAAGGATATTCGATTATTATTCATGGAAAACCCAAGCATGAAGAAACAAGAGCGACTTTTTCTCATGCTTCTGCGAATAGTCCTACCTTGATTGTGAATGATATGGAAGATACCATTGAATTAGGAAAAATTATTTCGGGCGATTTACCTGTATCCGATTTTTATTCCTATTTCAACGGTAAATATTCTGAAAATTTTAATCCCGCAACTGACTTAGAAAAAATTGGAGTGGTAAATCAAACCACGCAATTGGCTACCGACACCCAAGCCATTTCGGACTATTTAAAAACTGTCATGGTTAACAAATTCGGCGAATCCGAATTGCCCGTTCACTTTGCAGATACCCGTGACACTTTATGTTATGCCACCAATGACAATCAAACTGCAGTCAATAGCTTATTAGAAATACCTGCAGATATCGCAATTGTCATGGGCGGAAAAAATAGTAGTAACAGTTCCCATTTGGTGGAACTTTGTGAAAATAAATTACCCACTTACTTTATTGATGGTCCCGAAAAGCTCATTGATGCTAACTCCCTAATTAATACCAATTGGAGAAACAAAGAACAAACGGTTATTAATAATTATTTGCCAACACAACAACCCACTAC
>RFZW01000263.1 GCA_009920495.1 Chitinophagia bacterium | reverse complement strand
AATGCGATTGGATAAAGTTTTTTTCATTTTATGCATTAAAAACATATCATCGCCACTTGCAATTTCATCTACACCTTGGTAACCGCCCACTGCAATAAATGCTGATTTCTCAAATGCCAAATTAGCCCCATTGCTCATGGAATGTTTGCCAGCACCCACTGCGGCAGCTGTGATGCCTTGTAATGCTAAAAAATCAAGTACTTGAAAATGATTTAATATCCCCGGCGCTTCAATAAACATTACTGGTGCCGCTACAAATACGGGTTTGTTTTTTTCAATAAATTGATGATACAATAAAAGCCAATTGGGTGGTACCATACAATCAGCATCTGTAGTAATAATCCAATCACCCTTGGCATGTAATACCGCTTTTTCTATCGCCTTTTTCTTGAAGGAACTAATTTCATTTTCCTTATAATAATCTGATAAACTTAATAAATGTACTTGTGCATTTTTATCTTGCATTGCTTTTACAATAAAAGCAGTGTCGTCTTCAGAAAAATCATCAATGACAATAATTTCATAAAACTCAACTGGATAATTTTGCGCCAAAATAGTATCTACACATGTCTTGATATTCGCCGCCTCATTGCGTGCTGGAATGATGATGGTAAAATGCGTATAATGATTTGCCAATGGATATGCACCGGTAACCCCTTCAAAATTGTTTAATTTGTGGTACCAATAACGATAGGCTAATAATAAACCTGCGTATAAAATGGTCAAAATTGCTACGATCCAATCTAATACATACGCCATAGGGTAAAGTTACGCGCTTTTATATGTCATTAGTAGGATTTTTTAATAGTTTGGATTAAATTGTAGTCTCAAAATAATCAACTGATTATTATAAAAAAGTAGCAAATAAAATAAGCCATGTAATTGTGGTGGACTTAAATGCGGATAGTGCAAAAGGCACGGTTGATAAAATTACTGCAAACGGAAACACGGCAGAAGCCCTTACTTTAGATGTTACCAATCAAGGGGCTGTTACTACTGCTTTTGAAAAATTAAAAAGCTTGGACATACTTGTTAACTGCGCAGGTATCTCACATATAGGAAGTGCAACATCTACCAACGAAACTGATTTTGAAAAAGTATTTCAAGTAAATGTCAAAGGCGTATACAACTGTTTACAAGCAGGCGTAAATGTCATGAAGAAAAGTGGCGGCGGAACTATAGTGAATATAAGTTCGATTGCAGCTAAGGTTGGGTTATCGGATCGCTTTGCCTATAGCATGAGTAAGGGCGCGGTACATGCAATGACCATGAGTGTTGCAAAGGATTATATCAAAGACAATATCAGATGCAATAGTGTTTCACCGGGTCGCGTGCACACCCCATTTGTAGATGGATTTTTGAAAAAGAATTATCCTGGCCAGGAAGCAGAAATGTTTGAAAAATTATCAAAGACACAACCTATTGGACGCATGGGCTTACCTATCGAAGTGGCGCACCAAGTTTTATACTTATGTAGCGAGGAAGCTGCTTTTATTACAGGAAGCGACTTTAGTATTGATGGCGGTTTTATCACCTTAAATAGTTAAGCGGCTATAAATAATTAATGGACTCAATATAGATGACATTTATTTTTTAATTTATGTGCATCCTTACACAATAGAAAAATAAAAAGAGACAACAATGAAACTA
>RFZW01000262.1 GCA_009920495.1 Chitinophagia bacterium | reverse complement strand
TAACAGATGGTAATAATGAAATCATGATGGCGGTAAAATCCGGAAGAGCCATTCGTTTCCCAGAGGAAAAAGTACGTCCAACAGGTCGTGGCGCGATTGGTGTTGCCGGTATTGAAGTTGATAATGATACAGATGAAGTAGTAGGATTGGTTTGTGTAAATAGAGAAGATAAAAACCGAACTATATTAGTGGTAAGCCAGCAAGGTTATGGTAAAAGAACAGCTATTGACGACTACCGTATTACCAATCGTGGTGGTAAAGGGGTGAAAACAATTAATGTTACTGAAAAAACAGGAAGCTTGGTTGGATTAATGGATGTACTTGAAAAAGAAGATTTAATTATCACTTGTAAATCAGGCGTAACCATCAGAACTAGTATTACTGAAATCAGAGAAGCGGGTAGGGCAACACAAGGTGTAAAATTAATCCGTTTAGATGAGGGTGATGAAATTGCAGCTACTTCAAAAATTGAAGAACAGGATGTCCCTGAATTAGAAATAACAGAAGGTGCAGAACCATCTGGGGAAGGAACTGATGATATTATTGCTTCAACTGATAATGAAGCTGCTACCGATTCTGAAAATAAAGTAGATAATACCTTAAATGACGCAGGAGATGAGACACCTGAAAACTAATTACGCTATTTAAAAAAAAGAATTTTTATATTTAATGGTGTTTTAAAAAATAACACCAACCAAAACCAAAAATTATGAAAAAAATTATCGGATTGTTAAGCTTAGTGACATTCATGCAAATGACCTATGCACAAGACTTTAAAAAAGTTCAAGGTATATTATTATTAAAAAAGTATGATGCTGCAAAAGTTGAATATGATAAAGCAGTGACAAAAAATGCTTCATTAGCAACAACTCCCGATGGTGTTTATTTAAAAGCATTTATTTATGATGGCCTAGCAAAAGATAGCGTGATTGCAAAAAAATATCCCAATGCATACGAACTAATGAATACTGCTATCGAAGAATACATGAAAATGGATACCAGCTTTAAAGCTGCAAAAGAATATGGCCAAGACCCATTTTTTACTATTTATTTTAAAGCATTCAAAGATGGGGTAGCAGGGTTCAGTGGAAAAGATTGGAAAAAATCAGCAGAACATTTTGATATAGCTGTAAGATATAGCGATTTAATTTTTTCTAAGGGTTGGGCTAATTCAAAACAAAAATTTGATACAACATCATTAATGTATGCTGGTTATGCGCATCAAAATGCTGGTAATAAAGCTACATGTGCTGCTTATTATAAAAGATTAATAGATGCTAAAATAAATTCAAGTGAGTTAATCGATGCGTATCGTTACTTATTAGTTTATTATATAGACACAAAGGATAAATCTGGTTTTGACACTTATTATAAAATAACACAAGCAGCATATCCAGCTGAAAATTGGTTTGAATATAAGACAGATTATATTGACAAACATTACAGCATGGAGGAGAAAATTGCATCTTATGATGAAATGATCGCTGATAATACAATCACTGAATTTGCTTGTCAAATGTTTGGCGATATGTTCATGGCAGGAAAATCAATGGATGGTGTAAGTGCTGACTTATCAAATACTTATTTACTTAAAGCACAGGATGCTTATAAAAAAGCATTTTCAATGAATGCAAATAACTTTGCTGCAGC
>RFZW01000261.1 GCA_009920495.1 Chitinophagia bacterium | reverse complement strand
TTGGTTAAATCAAATTGCACAGGAACCACACTGACATAATTATTTTTCAATGCCCATACATCCGTATCCTTTGATTTGTCAAAGTTGACAAATTCGCCCGTCAACCAATAATATTTTTTACCATGCGGGTCGGTACGTTCAACAAACTTTTCATCATACTTTGCATAGGATTGTTTGCAAATTTTAATCCCTTTAATTAATTGGGTTGCCACATTCGGGATATTTACATTTAAGCAAAGGTGCTTATCTAAATTTTTATCGGCCAGTAATTGCTTCACTATAATGCGTGCATAATGCTGGGCAGCGGTAAAATCGGCTTCGATGCTTAGGTCTAATAAGCTAAATCCTATACTGGGGATACTTTCAATGGATGCTTCCAATGCTGCCGACATGGTGCCAGAATAAATCACATTGATCGAATGATTTGCGCCATGATTGATCCCACTCAAACAAATAGATGGCTTACGATGTAATACTTTATCTACCGCTAATTTTACGCAATCCACGGGTGTTCCGCTACAAGTGAAGGCCTCAACGCCGTCAACAATATGTGCTTTTTGTAATCTTAAATGTTGTCCAAGGGTGATGGCATGCCCCATACCACTTTGTGGTTTATCGGGTGCTACCACTATTACTTTACCTAAATCCTTCACCGCTTCCACTAATGCCTTAATGCCTGGTGCACTAATACTGTCATCGTTGGTGATAAGTATAACCGGCTTTTCTGCTTTTATTTTTGCCATACTGCAAGTTACTAAGCAAGGCCCTTGTCACAAAAATTATAAATGAACGAAGCTGGAGGTAGGTGCGCAACGAAAATATTTTAAAAAAATTGCTAAAAATATTTGGAAATACTAAATATATTAGTAAATTGCACTAAAATCATTAGTTATGTCATACGCAGGAAAAAATTTAAAATACATCAGAAAGCAGCGCGAATGGACACAAGAAGAAATGGCCAATCAACTTCAAATTAAGCGATCCTTGGTAGGGGCTTATGAGGAGGAGCGCGCCGAACCAAGGTTGGATGTGCAGGAAGTTATCTGTGCAAAATTTAATATCAGTTTAGAGCAATTCTTGTTTCAGGATTTATCTGAAACAGGTGGATTGTCATCAGGTTCGAATAATAGCTATTTAGAGCGTCGTCGCTCTATGAAATCCGATAAGTCCATCAGTTTAGCACCCATTGTTCCCTTTGTGCCTGTTAAGGCTGCAGCGGGTTATTTGGCAGGTTATGCGGATCCAGAGTTCTTGGATGAGCTAAATACATTCACATTACCGATGTTAGCGCCTGGTGATTACCGTGCGTTTGAAATCATCGGGGACAGTATGCTTCCCACTCCAAGTGGAAGTGTAATTGTGGGTGAAAAAGTGGACAATATGAAGGAGGTAAAGAACAGTAATACCTATATCGTAGTCTCAAATTCAGATGGTGTGGTATACAAGCGAGTAATCACCAATGAAGATGTTTCTGAACGACTTACTTTATTGAGTGACAATCCATTGTATGAACCATATCAAGTAAATACACAAGATATAGTAGAGATATGGAAGGCTGTTTATATTATCCAAAAAGCAGGGGCGCAGCCCATGTGGAATGTAGATCAATTAGCCGGCGTGGTTAATAATTTACAGGACCAAATTACCAATATGAAGCGCACGATGAACTAGTTGTTTTA
>RFZW01000027.1 GCA_009920495.1 Chitinophagia bacterium | reverse complement strand
ATATATCCACATTCAATTCACAATTTGCATATTTGTACTAAAATACAAGCATTGCTCACCCCATTTGTTGTTTAGTTGTAGTATAATGGTGTCCGCAAACAGTGTATGATACTTGCTTAACTGTTCTTTATTGACTGCGTATAGTTGTAATGTGAAGGTGGGGTTTTGATCCTCCGGTACTTCTAATTGGTAAAACTTATGGTCAATAAAACAACCCGTCCCCATTAATTCAACAATGAAATTTGTTTTCATCCACATAAGCCATTGGGATTGAATGGTGGGGTTTAATTGAAAGCTAATATTACAAACCTGCATATTCATTTTATTTTAGGTCAATTACAATTGGACAGTGATCGCTATGTTTTACTAAAGGTAAGATGCTTGCGTCACCGATGCGATCAGCAATAGCATTTGTAGTACACAAATAATCAATGCGCCAGCCTTTGTTTTGCAGGCGCACACTTGGAAAGCGTTGGCTCCACCATGAATATGCGCCAACCGTAGTCGGATTAATTTTTCTAAAACTATCCACCCAACCCGCTTCTAAAAAGGATTCCATCCATTGTTTTTCTTCAGGCAAAAATCCAGATGATTTTTTATTTCCCTTGGGATCATGAATATCAATATCGCGATAAGCGATATTATAATCACCTGCTAAAATTATATTGGGTCTTTCTTTTCTTAATTGCTGCAACCAAAGATGCATTTCATCTAGCCATTGATATTTGTAGGCTTGTCTTTCCTCACCACTTGTGCCTGATGGGAAGTATGCATTGACAATAGTTAAGTCACCTATATCCACTCGAACCACCCTGCCTTCGAAATCACTAAGTTGATAACCATTACCGAAAGAAACTTTATCTGGTTTTGCCTTACTAAAAATAGCTACACCGCTATAGCCTTTTTTTTGTGCTGAATACCAAGACACATGGTAACCTAATGCAGTAAATAGGGATAAATCCACATCTTCTTGATTCGCTTTTGTTTCTTGTACGCAAAAAATATCCACCGGATATTCGGTTAACCAATCAATGAGCCCCTTTTTAATGGCAGCTCTAATACCATTCACATTATAACTTACTATTTTCATCATTGTATTTAAGGCCTAGTAGGGCATTTGAAAAATTTCACTAAATGACATCTGTAATAAAAAGTTTTTTATCTCTGTGTCTATTGCAGGATCAGTTGCAACCATTTGAAAAGGTTTATTTCGGCCTTCTGCAACCATGACCATTTTATCATTAATGAAAATAGTTTTTAAATTATTTGCGTAATTAATTAATATTTTAAATTTATACGATTTAAAATATCCTTCGATTGATTTGGCTGAAATAATTTTCCTTTTTTCATAAAAAGTACCAATATTATATTTTTTCGTGCTATCGAAACCATTAAATATCTCATTCAAATTGAAAAATTTATCTTTTTCTACAACTGTTTCTTCTACACTAAATGAACCGATGCTATCTTGGTCTAAAAAAACAGTATGCATATTACCTGGTAAAAAAAGAATTGGAGACTGGGTTTCTTCGGATTCATTTGGACTTAAGTTCAATTCAAGATAGGCGACAATGCTATAATCCAAATTCCGATTTACATCCCTTAAGGGCTGCAAAACATGGTAATATTCATTCGTGCTACTTCCTAGCCTTTTTTTAATGACAGGAAGCATGTCGAAATATGGGTTATTGATTGATTTGTCACGTTGGTTAATCTTATTCATCTGTGCAGGAGGCGTTCTTAGTAATTGAATGCCATTGCTATTGTTATAACTTATAAAAGGTTTACTCGTGTCAAATTGAATTCTATTTTCATTGTGTAAAAAAGGCATCCAAAAATTATCGGTGGCATAGGCAGTAGGCACTTTTGCTTCGATATATTCCATGTCATCAATATTTGGGGAAACAAAACTGATTCCTTTTTGAATTGCTTTGAAAATAAAAGCAGGCGTGCTTGCAGGCAGGTCAATGGCATAACCCATGCCAATACTTTTGGTGGGCAACATGCTCAATAAAATAGTTTTCTTGAAAATACTTTCTCTGCGTTGGTTATAAATATTACAGGATATATACCAAACGGAACTAATGCTATCAAATTTAGATTGTGGAATTTGTGCTAACTTATTTTGGTATACAAATGCTGGACTCATTTCATAAAGTTCAACATACGCATGAAAATTACTAGTCACGCTGCGAGACCAATCAATGGTTATTTTACCAATTTGGTTTTGTTTCGTTAACGCTAATGCGGTGGTTTTATAATTTTTGTCTCTTATTAAATTAATTTCTTTGAATAATCCGGAATCTAGTGCGGCTAATAGAGGATGAATGTCATTGGGAAGCTGCCAGTAATTTGCCGAGGGCGAAACCATGGAATACGACTGTATTTGTTCCACCACCACCTTTGATTGGGCATGTGATGTAAGTACAATAAATGGTAATAAAAGTGAGGCAGTATATTTTAAAACAGGCTTCATGTAATTTAATAAACTAGGTTTTCAAATTTAGTTATTTTTAAATAACCCGAGTTCATTATTTGCGTTAACTTTAACTAGAATTAAATAAAGGGTAGTCATGGCTAATTTTTCACAAAGGCGCATCATTCCAGCTACTAAATCATATGAGTTAGAGGGGCCAAAACCAAGGATTAATGAGTTTTTATTTGCTTTTCAAATATTCAAAGAATTTATCAAAGGGTTTAGGGCATTGCATTTTGTTGGACCCTGTGTGACCGTTTTCGGTTCGGCTCGATTCAAGGAAGACCATCCATATTATATCCAAGCTAGGGAGATGGGAAAAAAAATTGCAGCATTAGGGTTTGTCACCATGACGGGCGGAGGGCCAGGAATTATGGAGGCGGCAAATAGAGGCGCTTTCGAAAATGGCGGGAAATCCATAGGTTGTAATATAAAGCTGCCCTTTGAACAACAACCCAATCCTTATGTACAAAAATCAATCACCTTTAGTTACTTTTTTATTCGTAAAGTTTTATTGGTTAAATATTCATATGCATTTGTAATAATGCCTGGGGGTTTTGGTACACAGGATGAATTTTTTGAAACATTAACTTTAGCGCAAACAAAAGTAATTAACGATTTTCCCATTGTAGTTATGGGGCGTCAATTTTATCAACCGTTTCAGCATTGGATGGAGCATATGATTCAGGAAGGCACCATATCGCCTGAGGACAAAAAATTTGTGCTATTTACCGATAGTTGTGAGGAAGCGATACAGCATATTAGCACTTATGTTAACAAACATTATATTGTTAAGCCGCGTAAACGCTTGTGGTGGTTATTTGAGAAAGTATAAAAAAATTAATCAATCACAGGCTGCAGCCATCTTGTGATATATTCTAATGGCTTATCTTTTCTTTTAGCATAATCCACCACTTGATCCTGTTGAATTTTACCCAGTCCGAAATATTGACTTTGTGGATGTGCGAAATACCAACCACAAACACTGGAAGCTGGATACATTGCCAAACTTTCAGTTAGGGTAATGCCTGTATGTTGCTCCGCATTTAATAAATTAAATAGGGTGTATTTTTCAGTATGATCTGGACAAGCAGGATAACCTGGTGCAGGACGAATACCTTGGTATTGTTCACTAATCAATGATTCATTCGTCAGTGTTTCATCTGCAGCATGCTTCCGCCAATCGATCGGCCAATGCTTGTAAAATAATTTTATTATAGTCGTCTAAATTTTCTTCAAAAGCTTTGATGTGTTTTTCAATACCATGAATGGTGACAGCAAAAGCCCCGATATAATCTTTTTTATTTTCAGTGGCAGGACAAATAAAATCGGCCAAAGAAAAATTGGTTTGTCCTTCCGCTTTTTTGGCTTGCTGTCTTAAAAAATGTAAGGCAACTGATTCCCCAGCGTTTTCAAGGATAACATCGTCTTCTATTGCCTTTGCTGGCCAAAATCCAACAGCGCCTTTGGCAGTCAACCATTTTTCATTCACAATTTTATTCAATAAGGTCCTTGCATCTTCATATAGTTTACTTGCTACTTCACCCACCTTTTCATCAGTTAAGATAGCAGGAAAATTACCATGCAATTCCCAGGCGATAAAAAATGGTTTCCAATCAATGTAATCAACAAGCACTGTCAAGTCGTCAATTACAATGGCTTTATTTCCAGTAAAACTTGGTGTTGTTACTTGGAATGCATTCCAATCAATGGGGGCTTTGTTTTTTAATGCATCTAGGTAGGGAAGTGATTGCTTTATTGTTTTTTTATTATCAAAATCAAATTTCAAAGCAGTATAAGCGGTTTCTAATTCTTGTAAGAAGGGTGCTTTTTGATCCTTGTTTAATAAAGAACCTGCTACGGTTACACTTCTGGATGCATCGAGTACATGTACCACACCATCCTGATATTCTGGTGCAATTTTTACTGCCGTATGCATACGCGATGTAGTGGCACCGCCAATCATTAATGGAATGTTCATCCCTCTTCTTTTCATTTCTTTGGCGATATACACCATCTCATCTAAAGAAGGGGTTATCAACCCACTTAATCCAATGATATCCACTTCTTGCTTTTGTGCCTCTGTTAAAATTTTATCTGCAGCAACCATGACTCCTAAGTCAATAATTTCATAGCCATTACATCCCAGTACAACGCCCACAATATTTTTTCCAATATCATGCACATCTCCTTTTACAGTAGCCAATAAAATTTTTGCGGGTCCTTTGCTTATGCCATTCGGATTTATAGAGGCTAATTTTTTTCTTTCTTTTTCTGCCTCAATAAATGGGGTTAATACGGCTACACTTTTTTTCATTACCCTTGCACTTTTTACCACCTGCGGTAAAAACATTTTTCCAGAACCAAATAAGTCACCCACCTGATTCATACCCGCCATTAAAGGCCCTTCGATTACTTCTAAGGGTTCGCTATATTGTAATCTTGCTTCCTCAGTATCCGCATCAATAAAATCGGTAATGCCATTAATTAATGAATGCGCTAATCTTTCTTCAACAGTGCCTTCGCGCCATGCGGCACTTTTAACTTCCACTTTTCCTTTTGCTTTAACAGTATCTGCATATTGAATTAAAGCTTCGGTGGCTTCATTGTTATCATTGTTCCTATTTAAAATAACATCCTCGCATAAGTTTCTTAATGTGGGTTCAATTTCATCATATACTTCCAACTGACCTGCATTTACAATACCCATATCCATACCCGCTTTTACAGCATGAAATAAAAATACAGCGTGTATTGCTTCACGTACTGCATCATTACCTCTAAATGAAAATGATACATTGGATACACCACCACTTACTTTCGCTAATGGCATTTGTTGCTTAATCACACGTGTTGCTTCAATAAAGTCAACCGCATAATTATTATGTTCTTCAATACCTGTGGCTACTGCGAAAATATTGGGATCAAAAATAATGTCTTGCGGATCAAAACCAACTTGTTCCACTAAAATTTTATACGCGCGGGAACAAATTTCAATTTTGCGATCCTTGGTATCTGCTTGTCCTTTTTCATCAAATGCCATTACAATAACTGCAGCACCATAGGCTTTGCAAATATGTGCTTGTTCAATAAATTTAGCTTCTCCTTCCTTCATGGAAATAGAATTCACAATACATTTCCCTTGCACACATTTTAATCCGGCTTCAATAATTTCAAATTTTGAACTATCAATCATGATGGGAATTTTAGCAATATCCGGCTCGCTTTGAACTAAGTTCAAAAAAGTAGTCATTGCTAATACGCCTTCCAATAAGGCATCATCCATATTGACATCAATAATTTGCGCACCATTTTCCACCTGGCTTCTTGCCACCGACAAGGCCTCTTCATATTTATTTTCCTTAATAAGTCGTGCAAATTTTTTAGAGCCTGTAACATTGGTACGCTCCCCAACATTTACAAAATTAGTTTCGGGACGAATCACTAATGGTTCTAATCCTGCTAATCTTAAATAAGGTTTAATATGTATTGTTTGGTCGCTCATAATTTAAATAGTTGGGTCTAAAATTGGAAGTGATCTTGGCGTAATATTTTTTACATTATCCGCCATATGTTTAATATGATCCGGTGTGGTGCCACAACAGCCACCCACAATATTTACGAATTTATTTTTTGCCCATTCTTCAATGAAGTGTGCAGTTTGATGTGGGGCTTCGTCATATTCACCCATCGCATTAGGCAATCCAGCATTGGGATAAGCCGAAGTGTAACAGGTGGCAATTTGAGCAAGTTCTTCAATATGACTTCTCATTTCCTGCGCACCTAAAGCGCAATTAAGTCCAACGCTTAATGGTTTGGCATGTGCAACAGAAGTATAAAATGCTTCCAAAGTTTGTCCGCTTAATGTACGTCCTGAGGCATCTGTGATAGTACCACTGATCATGATGGGTAATTCCGGTTTGCCTAGTTTTCTGAAAAATTCTTTTACAGCAAATATGGCAGCCTTTGCATTTAAGGTATCAAATATAGTTTCGATTAATATAACATCCACACCACCATCCACAAGGCCACGAATTTGTTCTGTATAGGCAATCACCACTTCGTCAAAAGTAACCGCACGAAATCCTGGATTATTTACATCAGGGGATAAGCTTAATGTTTTATTCAAAGGGCCAATGGATCCAGCAATAAATTTTTCATTTGCATTTGGATGCTTTGATTTGTATTGGTTGATGGCCTCTTTCACACAATTAGCCGCAGCGACATTTAATTCATAAGCCAAGTCCTGCATATCATAGTCAGCCATAGCGATAGAAGTACTACTGAAAGTATTGGTTTCAATAATATCAGCACCCGCTTCTAAATATTGTAAATGTATGCCTGTGATAATGGCGGGTTGGGTAATGCACAATAAGTCATTGTTCCCTTTCAAATCCGATGGCCAATTAGCAAATCTCGTCCCACGGTAATCTGCTTCCGTTAATTTATGACGCTGAATCATGGTGCCCATGGCGCCATCAATAATTAATATCCTTTTTTTGAGGTTCTCTTGAATTGACATAATTAAATTTTTATGCATGTATCCAAAAGAAAAAGACGGCAACTAATAATACTATAAAGAGGGGGGAGGTATAATAGTATCGTTTATTAGTTCTATTTTTTTCCTTACGGAAGGCAGGGTGAACAATAAACAAATCCGCCTGCAATGCGGGGCAAAGTTAATACACTATTGTATTGTAGCCAAATTATGGCCTATTTAATAGGGCGGGAGAAGCAGGAAGGTAGTGGAGCAATTTTAGAAAGCGGCTACAACATCAATATTCATCTTATCGGCAACTAGCTTTATTAAAATGCCTCCAATTTTAAAATCCTTTAATCTTACCACAAATTGAGCCGAAGCTTTAGGGACACCTCCTTTTATTTCAATGAAGCCGGTGGTTTCCAATGTTTTATTTACCCCATGCACTTGCATAACGCCACTTACATTAACAGGGTATTTGCCATCTTTTGAAAAATTCACCGTGTTGAAGTTGGTTATTTTGCCATTAAAAAAAGCCCTTGGGAATTGATCGCTTTCCATATATTCCTCATTGAAATGCTTTTGCATGTCGGCCATTTCAAATTTAAAATCCTTAATAAGCATAATGAAACTCAAGTCGCCATTGCTTTGTAGCCGACATACTGCTGCTTTGTTCAATGCATCAATATCGCTATCATCCTGTGCAATGAAATGTACTTGCGCGCTAGTGGTACTGTAATTTTTTTGTGCAAATAGGACTTGCGTAAAAACGATTAATACTAGGGAGGTGAATATACGAAGGTTCATTTTTTAGTGTTTGAACATCAAAATTAATGGATATTTTGAAATAAGCCTATTTTATGTACTGATGAATGGGCTGTCTGTTGGAAATGCTCTTGCCTAAGGTCATTTCATCTGCATATTCCAGCTCCCCACCAAAGGCAATACCTCGGGCAATGGTCGTAATTATACAGTCCGACTTTGTTAGCTTTTTTTGGATATAATAAATGGTCGTGTCTCCTTGTATATTCGGATTGAGTGCAAAGACCAATTCAGTAACTTCTTCTTTTTTTACCCTTTCAATTAATGCGTCAATGGTCAATTGTTCCGGTCCAATGCCGTCCAAGGGGGAGATAATGCCGCCCAATACATGGTAACTGCCATTAAATTGTTGTGTGTTTTCAATCGCAATCACATCCCTAATATTTTCTACGACACAAATGGTATTTTTTTGTCGTCCAGCATTGGCGCAAATAGAACAGATGTTGCCATCACTAATATTATAACAACGTTGACAAAATTTTATTTCCTTTCTCATTTTTTGTAATATCTCACTAAAATGAGTGGTGACTTCGGTTTCTTGTTTTAATAAATGCAGTACCAGTCGGAGCGCTGTTTTTTTACCAATGCCTGGTAATTTTGAAAATTCAGCAACGGCATTTTCTAATAAAGTGGAAGGTAATTGCATAAGTGTTTAATCAACGTAAAATTACTTATTAATTATTACATTAACCTCATTCTCCCAATTGGCTTTTATATTGAGTATGTCGGTTAATTTTTTAACAATTTCTGGCTGTTGCTTAATTGTGTTATTATATTTACCAGTATCCCAAATGCCATTATTGTTGGTATCGTCTAATACTTTTAAATCATAATCACCTGGTGGTAATTTTAGTATTTGTATAAGCGATTGTTTTATTGGATAACTATAAGCGACTTTGTTGTCCTTGGTTAATAGTAAAATTGGATGAACCATGTTTTGATAACCCGAAACCCTTACCAACGCACTACCATAGGCTGCATCACTTTTAGTGATAAATTTAATCGTATCCGCTTTGGCGATATAATTTTGATTGGTATCTAATAGGCTTCTTTTAGGAACAATTAGACGCATGGGCGTTGACTCAATCCAATCATAATGAATAGTGACTACTTTTTTTGTTGCAGTGTCAATAGATAGGGTATAGTTGGGCAATGGTTTATTTAAGGTATCGCACAATACAATAGGGAAGCTATCATTGAATTGTACGGGCGTTTCAAAAGTTAAAGTAAGATCAGTTAACAAGTCCTGCTCGTTCCCTTCAATACTTTTCATGTACTTTAGTCCCGTAAAAACTTTTTTTACATTTTTATTATTTGGGGTTGTACTTGTTTTTTTCTTTTCTACTTTTTGATGGGCTTGAAAAACATATAATTGTTGTGAATCAGTTTGTGCAGTTATTTGAATAGGGGCATTTAAAAATCCAAATACTTTCGTGCTATCATCGTACCTTTTATTATAATCGTTAGGTAATACAAAAACCGAAAATGCAGTACTAGGTAAAAAAGTAAATTCAAATTTACCTTTTCCATCCACTTTTGCATAGTACAAGGGTTTGTCCTTGTAGATGGCAGAATCTTTATTGGTAGGGTGTAATACGACAATGAGGGTGCTATCAATAAGGCCTGTTTCAGCAGTTCGAACAGTCCCCGATAATTTTCCGGAATCCAAATAATTTCCGGTACTAAAAACATACGTAAAGTTTTTTAAAATATTTCCTTCATTTACATCCTTGATCGCGTTTCCAAATTTAACACTATAGGTTGTGTTTTTATCTAAGGTATCATTGATCCTAATACGCAACATGTTTAATCGAGCATCAATCAATGGGGTTGTTTTAATACCTGGAGAAATAATTAAGTTTTCCTGTATGGATTCGGCAGTGATAAATTCATTAAAAGCAATGACTATTTCCTTGGGTTGTATATTTAAGCTAGAATCCTTTGGTTTTGCGACCACTAAATAAGGAGGTAAACTATCTCTAGGACCACCACTCGGCGGAACAATATTGGCACAGCCTTGCATTTGCATGCTGGTCACCACTGCAAATAAGCCAATGAGCCAAGTTGATAAAATTGCATATTTCCTCATAGACTGCAAACTTAATTGATAATCGGGTAGGTTACACCAATCCTGTACAATTTCGGAAGTATTTTATTTACTCTTCGGCTACTTCCTCCTCGGATTTCATTTCATGTAAAGCCACTGCCAACTCATTTGTTTTAACAAAATTACACCAGTGACAATCTTCCTTACCACAGCCGGTATAAAAATCCTTTTGTTGAATTTTTTCCCAAACTTGTTTTACTTGTTGGGTTACTGTGGTGATATCTGCATCGGTAATGTTGACGGCTATTTTTTCGAATTCCTTTTTCTTATTGGGTTCTACAAAATCAAATTCAGCCGATACCACTTCCCAATTTTTCGGATGGTGGTTCAATAATATTTTATAAAAAACAGCTTGTCTCCAGTAATCACCCCCGTTTGGATTTTTATCATTGGGTCCTTTTAATTTTTCGCGTGCATTTTCAATATTGCCCGTTTTGTAGTCCACCACGACCACTTGTTTGCCATTGAATTCAACTTTATCAATGGCACCTTTTAATGGAATATCATTTACAACTACATTGCTAATTCGGTATTCGGTGGTGACTACTTTATTCCATTCCTTAATATACCTTTCGTAATATTTGATTAACACGGTTTCGCCCAGTTCCATTTTGTCTTTGAATTCCTGTGTGGTAAAAGCTTCTCGATGGCGATGCATATAGTAATTGAAGTCCTGTACCAGTGTTTGCATATCGGGGAATGCGCTTTGTGCGGAATCCTGCATTTTTTTAAAAAACTTATTTAACGCATCGTGAATGGCTGAGCCAAAAGTGGTGGCTTCGGATTTTCCGGAAGGCACCCTTATTAAACTATTATAATAAAAATGTAGGGGGCATTTTAAATAATTATTTAATGCGGTCACATTCATTGAAAACTTTTCCAATTTAGGTTGGATGAAATCTTCTTCCATTTGCGCAATCTCAGGCATCGGGGCTGATTGCAATCGCAGTAACTTGTAGTTTGTTTTTACTATTGGATCTAGTTCCATCTTTTCAATCGCCGCCTCCTTGCCTTCTAATAATTCAATGATAAATTGACTGGGTTCTGCTTCCTTACCGTCCCCTTTGTATTGGCTATAGGAAATATTTAAAAATTGCTTTGCTCTTGTGATGGCGACATAAAACAATCTTCTTAATTCTTCTTTATCATCGGCATGCTCCAAACTATTAATCACCGTGTCGGGTAAGGAATAACCTGCAGAAGCAGTACTCCGCTTTTTTTCCCAATAATGCGCATTGGTGCCAGCTAAAAAAACATGTTTAAATTCCAATCCCTTACTACCATGTGTCGTTAATAAGTTTACGCCCGATTCATTGCCCGTGGTAATCGGGAGCGGTAGTCGAATATCTTCCCTGCGCATTAGTTTTAACATGTCTACTAGCGCAGTTAAATTAAGGCTAGGGTGTCGATGTGTTTCCTCTTTTATAAAATCAAAAAAATGACTGACCATATCTAACTCGAAGCCTTTGTCCTTTCCTGTTAAAACATTTTGTATGATACCTGTATTTTGTAAAATTTGCTCTACTAGGTTTAATAAAGTTACATTGGCTACTTTGCTAATTAAATCTTCCAACACCTGCATTGCTTTTGCTACTTCCGTAATGCCGCCTTCATTAAACAAGCTTGTTTGCGCATCCTTGGTTTTATCCACCAATACTTTTCTGAAACTGTTATTTGAATTATTGTATTTTAATTGATTCGCCTCCACGGTTAAGGTAGCAATGGTAATTGGAGAAATGCCCCACCATTTAAAATGTAGTATCTCAAATAAAATATTCGCCCCTTCATTCGGCTGGTCCAACTCGCAAGCGATATAGTCTAATATTTTTATGATTTGTTGAATCAATACCTGATCAAATAAATTAGCGGTTCGCTTGCTATATAATGGAATGTTTTTTTGCTTTAAAAAATGGCTAATTTCTTCGCCATATTTATTTTCTTTGTACAATACAGCAATATCCTTTGGCTCGGTACCCTGCGTAACCAATTGATTGATTTGTTCTGCAATGGCAATCATTTCTTCCTGCGGATCATTGTAACAATAAATGTGTGGCGTATTTTTTAGTGCTTGATTTACAGGCAATGCCGCTTTTAAATTTTTGGATAGCCCCTCCATTTTATTCACCAATCTTTCCTGGTTGTTATTAATAAGTAAAGTGGATGCATCTAAAATGGTGCATCATATTTTCAACATTAGCACCTTGGAATCTGAAAATACTCTGGTCGTCATCGCCCACTACAAATAAATTGGGCTGCTCCCAAAAATTAACCAATAATTCTATAAGCTGATTTTGTGTGCCACTGGTATCCTGGTATTCATCCACTAAAATGTATAAATATTTCTCCTGATACTGCACTAGGAAATTTTTATTTTCCTTAAAAGCAGTAATGACCCAATTGATCATATCGTCAAAGTCATACCTGCTATGATCTTTCATGAGTTGTTGGTAAACATCAAAAGCACTCACGGCCGCTTTTAATTTTTCCATCTTCTCTATTGCAGCATCTACCAATCCTTGTTTTAAATCACCCGCTTCAAATTGTTTGTATTTTTTCTTATAAACAAATTCATCTCTTGTAGGAATATCATTAATATATTGGTTAATTTGCTGGATTAAATAGGTACTGGTCCAACCTTCTTTTTTGATGGTACTAAATAACCTGCTTAGGTTACTCATCTCATAGTAAACATCGCCACGGTATCTTTTTAATGGGTTGTTTTTATCAAATTGGTCAATGAGTTTTTTTAGCAGTTCAATTTTCTCTAATTCTGAAATTGGATCCAAACTGGGTTTGTCAAATAAAGAAAGATTATCCTGTATGATATCGTTACAAAAGGAATGGAAGGTGGAGATGTTTACCTTATAAGCGCTCGCCCCAATAAATCCCACCAATCTTTTTCGCATGGCAATAGCGCCCGCATCGGTATAAGTCAAACACAAAATATTTTCAGGTGCGGTGTCGGTTTCAATTAAAATTTTTCCAATGCGCGCGCCTAGTATTTGTGTTTTGCCTGTGCCAGGTCCTGCAATAACCATCACAGGGCCATCAATGGTATCCACCGCCAACTTTTGTTCGGCATTCAATGCGCCATAAACTTCCTCAAATGCTTTTTGTTGTTCGGCTTTACTAATCATAGGATAAAATTAATGGCTTTAATGGGAATTATTGCAACAAAAACCTTTTTGCTTTGTTATAGTATTATGTCAAAAGTATATTCCATTCACACCGAGCAGTTTATTCCCATTTCTTTACCAGAAGCTTGGGATTTTTTTAGCAGTCCAGCTAATTTAGCCAAAATCACCCCTGCAAAAATGGGGTTTAACATTATCAGCAAACACCATGGTTCAAAAATGTACCCGGGTCAAATAATTGAATACACAGTAAAACCTATTTTGGGTATCCCATTGTATTGGATGACCGAAATTACCCATGTAAAGGAAGGGGCTTATTTTGTGGATGAGCAACGTTTTGGTCCTTATACCATGTGGCATCATCAGCATCATTTTACCGCCGTTCCTGGGGGTGTAAAAATGGAAGATATTGTCCATTATAAAATTCCATTGGGCTTTTTGGGAGATATTGCACAAGTGATTTTGGTCAAAAAGCAATTGCAAGGCATTTTTGATTTTAGGTTTCAGGCAGTGACAGAAAAATGGGGTACTTACAAGCCTTCGTAAAAATAAATGGGCGTATTTCCAAAATACTTACCCTTTTTGATGGTTTGTATGTTTAATTTTAATGAACTTTGTCCTCAATTTACTTTGATTCATGGCACATACAACCAGTGGGCATACCCACAAATTCTCTGTAGCAGGCTTATTAGTTACGTTAGGAATTATTTACGGAGATATTGGAACCTCCCCTTTATATGTATTTAGTACCATTATCAATCACAAAGTAATTACAGAGCAATTAATCTACGGTGCTATTTCCTGCGTTTTTTGGACCTTGACTTTACAAACTACTTTCAAATATGTTTTTTTAACGCTTCGCGCGGACAACAGGGGGGAAGGGGGAATTTTTTCATTATTTGCTTTAATTCGTCGTTATGTAAAATGGATTTATATTCCTGCTATTGTTGGAGCTGCAATGCTTTTAGCGGATGGTATGATTACGCCTCCTGTTTCGGTATCCTCTGCAATTGAAGGTTTAGCTGGAATTAAAGGTTTGGAAAAAGTGATTGTCCCTGGTAATAACTTAACCGTAGGCATTGTTTTAACCATTATCTCTTTGCTTTTTTTCTTTCAACGTTTTGGTACAAAAATTATTGGATTTGCATTTGGCCCAATCATGTTGCTTTGGTTTTCCATGATTTTAATTTTAGGATCGATTCAGGTATTTGGTAATATCACTATTCTTAAATCATTGAATCCTTATTATGGGCTTGATTTATTAGTAAATTATCCAAAAGGTTTTTGGATTTTAGGTGCTGTATTTTTATGTACTACTGGAGCAGAGGCATTGTATAGTGACTTAGGTCATTGCGGCCGTAAAAATATTCAAGTAAGCTGGATGTTTGTAAAATTCGCCTTAGTCATGAGCTATATGGGACAAGGTGCATGGTTATTAAATCATGTTGGGACTACTTCAAATGGTATTAATCCGTTTTTTGAAATAATGCCGCATTGGTTTTTGTTAATTGGTATTGGGATTGCCACCATTGCAACCATCATTGCTAGTCAGGCTTTGATTAGTGGCTCTTTTACGTTGATCAATGAAGCAATTAGTTTAAACTTTTGGCCACGTGTAACAGTAAAATTTCCAACAGATCAAAAAGGTCAAATTTATATCCCTAGTTTAAATTTCATATTGTGGGTGGGTTGCGTGACCATGCTACTTTATTTTAGAAAGAGTGAACATATGCTTGCAGCGTATGGCTTTTCTATTATTGTTACAATGATCATGACAACTATTTTAATTAACTTTTACATGTTAAATGTTAAAAGATGGAATCAATGGTTGGTGGCAGGCATCATATTAATATTTGCAATTGTGGAGGTTTCATTTTTTGTTGCGAACGTAGTAAAAATTCATGAAGCACTTATAACATTTATCTTCTCATTCAGTATGATATTTGTGATGATGATTTGGCATCGTGCACGAAAAATTACCAATCGTTATTTGGATTTTGTAAAGTTGAAAGATTACCTAGAGCCATTAGTGGAGCTGAGCGCCGACAAGGATATACCTAAATACGCCACACACTTAGTGTATTTAACTAAGGCAAATAACCACCGTGAAATTGAACATCGTATTATTGATTCTATATTAAATCGCAAACCAAAACGTGCTGATATATATTGGTTCTTGCACATTGATCGAACCGATTCGCCGTATGGTATGGAATATTCTATACGTGAATTAGTGGACGATAAGGTGATGCGGGTTGATTTTAAATTAGGCTTTCGGATTCAACCGCGCGTTAATTTGTGCTTTAAAAAAGTAATGCAGGAATTAAATGAATCTCAAGAATTAGGTATTTATAGTAAATACGAATCATTGAAGAGTAAGGATTTCCATACCGATATCACTTATGTAATTATTGAAAGCTTCTTCTCCATTGAAAATGAGTTAAGTATTAAGGAGGATTTTATTATGGATGTGTACTTTAATATCAAACAATTATCACAAAGCGATCAAAAAGCTTTTGGCTTGGATAACGATATGACTGTGGTTGAACATGTGCCATTAATCATTAAAGCCAATGAGCAATCGCTTCTAAAAAGAGTATACGATTGATTTTGCTTACCAACTGCAATCAGCCAATACTTGTATTTGTTATTTTTCACAATACCCAGCTCGTTTAAATTAAGGGTTTGTGTTGGGGCGTTAATAATTGTTTCCACAGTATAGCTGTCATCCATTTTTTTCAAAATCGCATATTGTTTCACACCGGTTTTTTGCGAATTGGAAATACGATATTCATTGTCTGATTTTTTTTCAACTACAGGGGTGGCCATTTGGTATTGCACTAGCCAAGGCATGGTAGGTAATAATGCTGGCTTTTGATAATAGTGTTGTTGCAAACTATCATTCCATCCATTGGCATTTGAATTAAAGCTTTTACTGCTAAAGAAAATAGAGCCGTTGGTATTGGGGAGTGAACGCACACGATTTATTTGATAAGGAATTTCATTTTTATCTTTCCATCCAGCGTTACTTCCTGCACGGTATATGCCGTGACCGATGTATAAGTTTTTGCCATAACTATTTTTATCCCACCAATTAATGATTTCATCATAATCGGCTAAGGGATGTCCGTGTTCCCAATATATTTGTGGTGTCACATAATCAATCCAGCCTTTTTCTAACCACAATAATATATCAGCATACAAATCATCATAATTAGTTTGTCCTGCTTTTGTATTACTTCCTTTTGGATCTACTGACTTGTTTCTCCAAACACCAAATGGGCTAATGCCAAATTGTACAGATGGATTAACACTGCGTATGGTGGCGTTTAATTGTTTAATGATGGTATCACAATTACTACGTCTCCAATCCTCCTTATTCAATCCACGTTTATTGGTGATATAGGTTGCTTGGTCAGGAAATTCCTTCCCTGTAATTCGATATGGATAAAAATAGTCATCCATATGCACTGCATCAATATCGTATCTTGAAACCAAGTCACGTACCACCCGATTCGTGTGCTGCCAAACTTCAGGCAAACCAGGATTAAAATATTTTTTATCTCCATAGACTAAAAACCATTCTGGATGAATTTTTGTAATATGGCTTGGCGCTACACTTGATCTGTTCACATTAAATACCGCACGATAGGGGTTTATCCATGCATGAAACTCCATTCCACGTTTATGTGTTTCTTGAATCATAAATGCCAATGGATCATAAAAGGGACTTGGTGGTAAACCTTGTTTTCCCATGAGGTATTCACTCCAGGGCTCCAGCGTGGAAGGGTACATGGCATCACCCGATGGTCGCACTTGCATCACAATTGCATTCATGCCATTTTTTTTATGCATATCTAATAGTGCAATAAATTCTCTTTTTTGATCTTCATTACTAAGCCCTCTTTTACTTGGCCAATCTATATTTTCTACAGTGGCTACCCATACGCCCCTAAATTCAAAAACATTTTTATCTGAAATTTTTGGTTGTCCATTGGTAAAAAGAAAAAATCCTATAAATAGGATACTTAGTATAATTCGCATGTAAATTATTTTTTTATATTTTAGGTTCCGACGTAGCTCTTATTTTATCTAATAGTTGATTGATGGTTTGCGCCTCTTTTTCATCAACGCCTTTTAACACAGCATCAATTTGATCGTTAAATTGATCTAATTTATCTACCAATACCAATCCCTTTTTGGAAATGGTGATATCCACCAATCTTTTGTCTTTTAAACATGCCGTTTTTTCAACCAACCCTTTGGCAATTAAGCGATCTACAATTCGGCT
>RFZW01000260.1 GCA_009920495.1 Chitinophagia bacterium | reverse complement strand
AGCAGTTTGATTTTCAATAATTCGAAACTTGCTTTTTATGTAATTTTCGAATTTGTACTCGTATCTGTCTAAATGATCTTCTGTGATATTTAATAAAATAGCGATATCAGGTTTGAAATGTATGATATCATCTAATTGAAATGAGCTTACTTCAATTATGTATAAGGATTTAGGCGCAACAGCGATTTGTCTCGCAAATGAAAATCCAATATTACCTACCATAGCTACATCATCATTCACCAATTGGCAAATGTGATATAGTAATGAAGTGGCAGTGCTCTTCCCATTGCTTCCAGTAATGGCAGCTATTTTACTAAAGCCTTTATATCTATATCCAAACTCAATTTCACTAATCACGGGAATACCTTTGGCTCTGATCGCCTTCACCATCTCATTTTTTTCAGGGATACCCGGACTTTTCATTACCTCGTCTGCATTTAAAATTTGATCAACACTATGCTTTCCAGACTCAAAAGCAATACCATTGTCCTCCAACTCTTTTTGGAAATTAGCTTTAATGGCGCTTCCATCAGATACAAATACTTCATAGCCTTTTTGTTTGGCTAATAAAGCAGTACCTATTCCGCTTTCCCCTGCACCTAATATGACTAATCTTTTAGACAATGTATTATCTGGTTTTTAATGTTAAGATGGAAGCAATCACTAATAAAATGGTAATGATCCAGAAACGAACTGCAATCTTACTTTCATGAAAACCCTTCTTTTGGTAATGATGGTGCAGTGGACTCATCAAAAACACCCTTCGACCTTCCCCAAACTTTTTCTTCGTGTACTTGAAATAGCTTACTTGAATAATAACACTTAAGTTTTCAATTAAAAACACACCACAAAAAATAGGGATTAATAATTCTTTTCTAACGATAATGGCTAAAGATGCAATAATGCCGCCCAATGCCAAACTTCCAGTATCACCCATGAAAACCTGCGCTGGATAAGCGTTGTACCATAAAAATCCAATACAAGCACCTACGAATGCACCCACAAATATGGACAACTCCCCTAAATTGGGTATGTACATTACATTTAAATAGTCGGCGAAAACATAGTTACCACTTACATATATAAAAACACCTAATGCAGCACCTATTATCGCACTCACCCCAGCCGCTAAGCCATCAAGCCCATCGGTCAAGTTAGCACCATTGGAAACTGCAGTGATTATAAATGTGACAATTAATATGTAAATGATCCATGTATATTTTTCAGCACCTGGCCCTATCCAACTCACCAATCTGCTATAATTAAATTCATGATTTTTAACAAATGGAATAGTCGTGATAGGTGTTTTTACTTTTACAAACCTTCTTTCCTCTCCATTAATTTTTCTAACAACAATATCCGCACCCTTAGCCACCTTCTCTCCTTTTGCCAAACTTTCAGAAACATTGGTTGATACTATTTCTCTTTCTACCGTCACTGCATTGCTGAAATATAAGGTTACCCCAATAATAATTCCCAATCCAACCTGTCCAATAATTTTAGAAATACCCGCCAATCCATCACTATTCTTCTTTTTATATGATTCTCCTTTGCTTTGAGATTCTTTTCTTGCTTTAATTTTAAAATAATCATCTAAAAATCCAATCAAGCCCAACCAAACCGTACATAAAATCATTAAACGGATATATACCTTATCCAAATTGGCAAATAACAAAGTTG
>RFZW01000259.1 GCA_009920495.1 Chitinophagia bacterium | reverse complement strand
TAAAATTTCACCTATCTTCATACGAGGATTTAAAGAAGCATAAGGATCCTGAAACACCATTTGTATATGACGCTTAAGATGCTTTTTATCCTTAATATCTAAGGAGTTCAGGTTTTGACCTTTAAAGAAGATCTCGCCTTGATCAAGCGACAGCAATTGTAACAGACAACGAGCCAGCGTTGACTTACCACTGCCAGATTCACCTACAATGGCTAATGTCTCACCTTTTTTAATCGATAAGCTGACATTATTGAGCGCTTTTATGACTCTTTGATGTCTAACAAAGAAGCCGGAAGTCTGTGTATAAGTTTTATAAAGGCTTTTAGCTTCTAGGAGCATTTCATTTTTAATATTTTTTATCATGATTTAAAAAGTGACTTTTAAATAAACGCGCGGTGCTGAATTGGCTTTAGTTTTTTAATGCCTTTTGCATCTGGCACACATTGAAGCAAAGCTTTGGTGTAAGCATGTTTTGGTTTTTTTAATACCTCTTTGACGCTTCCCTTTTCAACAATCTGTCCTTGATACATCACAATGACATCATCGGCAATTTCTTCCACAACACCAAAGTCGTGCGTTATAAAAAGCATCGCCATATGTCTTTGTTCTTTTAAATTATGAAGGAGGTTTAAGATCTGTGCTTGTACAGTCACATCTAATGCGGTTGTGGGTTCATCTGCGATCAGAATAGAAGGCTCGCACGCGATACTCATGGCAATCATAATGCGCTGCCTTTGTCCGCCTGAGAGTTCATCTGGGTAAGTTGAAACGCGATCTTCAGGAATGCCCACTTCCTTTAAAAGAGAGATTACTTTTTTATCTAAACTTTTTTTATCCAAATCAAGATGCACTTCTAATGCTTCTTTGATTTGATCGCCAATCGAGATCACAGGATTTAAGGATGTCATCGGTTCTTGAAAAATCATGGCCATCGATTTGCCACGATAATGACGCATCTCAGCATTCGACAGGTTGGAAATATTTTGACCCTCAAAAGAAATGTCGCCTGTTTGTTTGAGTTGCGTGGATAAAAGTTTCATGATGGAGAGTGCCGTTAAGCTTTTACCGCTACCTGATTCGCCCACAATACAAGTGGTGCGTCCTGGATATAAATCAAATGAAATATCATTGACTAAAATTTTACGGGGTTCATTGATGGGTGAGACTTTTAAATGCCTTACTTCAAGTATTTTTTTCATGATGGTTGCTTCAACAAGAATGCAGCTAAATCATCAAATGGAATCTTAGATTGCACATTATCAACTCTTAATGATTTAACTTGTGCAACACCCTCTTTCATTTCATCATCACCTAGGATGACAGCAAATGCGGCACCACTTTTATCAGCACGTTTCATTTGTGATTTAAAGCTACTGCCACCTGAATTTAAAACGACTTTTAATCCATGACTTCGAAGTGTTTCTGAAAGTTTTAATGCATATTTTTCAGCGGCATCGCCTAAGTTCACCAAATAAATATTGGGTTCGTTTTGGATAACAACCCCCATATCTTCTAAGAGCAAAATGATGCGTTCTAATCCAATACCAAAACCACAAGCAGGTGTTTTATTTCCACCCAATCGTTCAATGAGATAATCATAACGGCCGCCGCCTGCAATGGTACCTTGACTGCCTAGGCGGTTCGTCACCCATTCATACACAGTGCGGTTGTAATAATCAA
>RFZW01000258.1 GCA_009920495.1 Chitinophagia bacterium | reverse complement strand
TTTTTTGGCCAACTCTAAATTACCAGTAAATATATAGCCCAGATACCCTTTGCATTTATTCTTCAAAAAATCACCCATTCTTGCATAAGTTGCTTCCAATTCTACTTCATAGCCTAATCTTTCCCCATATTCAGGATTAAACATCACCACTGCACCCTCCTGCGCTTCAGGAACATTTGTGTTTTCAAAATCGCAATCTTGGAAGTAAATTAAATGTGCAACACCAGCTACTTCCGCATTGGTTTTTGCAGTATCAATTGCTCTTTTGCTAATATCAGATGCAATGATTTTAAGTCCGGGTAGTTTAATTATTTGTTCCTTTAATTTTGCATTTTCAATTTCATACATGGCTTTCTCATACCCAAGTATATGCATAAAGGCATAATTACTTCTTAATAAACCCACACATTGGATTTACAAAAGGTGCATTTTTATCCCATTTAGTGGAAAGTATGGTTGCTGCAGCCAAGGCTTCCAACATGGGTGCGGTACCAGGAAGTTTGCGATAACCATGTTTTGCTAAAGTTTCCCCTGAAGTATCTAAGAAAATTTCAGCCTCGTCATTTTTCCAAAATAAATAAACCACAACACCTGAAAGTTCCGAACCAGTACTTGGTCGTTGGTTAGCCACTTCACGCATATGATCTACAATAGCATCTTTCACTCTTAAATTAGCAAAAAGATTGGTAGATATGGAAGGATGGAAAACATTACTTGTAACAGAAAAATAACCATTAGGCGCAATTACTGTTTCCCAAGGAATGGAAACCAATTGTTGGTGTAATTCATTAGGGTCATTACAAATAAATGACTTTAAAGAATACATCACCTGACTTGCACATCTTAAATTTAAATTCAAACGAATACAATCCTGCACGGTACCTGTTAACTCCACGCCTGTTTGAAAAACACGATCAGGTGTAAAACCCAAGGCAACCACTTCCTTATTTAAGGAGATAGCCAACCATTTGTGACAGGTGATGATAATTTTTCGAGGCGTGGTAAATACTTGCATAAAAGCAAAGTTAAACTAATTTAACACAGCGCCCTAGTATGTTTCAAGGAATTAGAGTTAATAGCACTATTTAAAGTCAGTGGCGAATTGATTAATTTCAGCATCCGTTAAATCTCCACCAATGATAATTTTATGTTTAAATACCATTTGCTCACCAGCTGCTAATACTTTTTTTATTGGAGCTGAGTTTTTATCAAATGCCCTTCCACCAATATTGTTACTTGCAAATAAACCATACCCACGTGCATGTGACCATGCTGGGTAGTTTAAATTATTAGGATGATCCAATATTACAATAGTGATAACCTCTCCCTCCTTCACTGCTCGTATCGCCACCCATTTACTTCTTTTACCCCAAACATCTCCCGCTTTAAAGCCTTCGGCATTGCGATAAACGCCATTCACCCCTTCGTTATTTAACACAGGAACTAATGTTTCAACCCCTTTCGCATCTAAAAATACTTCTGGTTTTGTTGCAGGTTCTTCAAAAGCCCGATCTAACCTCATTCCAAGTAGGCCTTCTTTATTTTCAGTAAATGTTACTTGATTTTTTGCGGTGAGTTGTGTAATTCTTTCAATAATTCTTGTATTCCCTTTTCCTGAAAACACATAAGAGGTTTGCTCATTTAAAAGCACATTCTTATTTATATCTACCCAATTGGCAC
>RFZW01000257.1 GCA_009920495.1 Chitinophagia bacterium | reverse complement strand
TTATTCCTAGGTATCTTTTTACACATCATTCAAGGTTATATGTTAACCTTGGAAAACAGAAGTAAAAGATCCGTTGGTTATGCAGTAAATTATTCTAAAGGTAGTAAATGGTACAGCCGAAGCATGGCGATATTGGGTACCCTACTTTTAATGTTTTTAGTCATGCACATTTATCATTTTTGGACACCAAGCAGATTGGGCGGTATGGGTAATATTAAGGCTTTAGACACTTTTATTTTAAATGGTGTGGAATATCATAATTTATATGGAGAGATGCAATTAATTTTCGAAAATCCTTTAGTAGTTATCCTATATGTTTTGGCTTGTGGTTCACTAGCTTATCATTTGGCACACGGATTTCAAAGTGCATTCAAAACCATTGGGGTACATAATAAAAGATACCATACACTCATCAGTTGTATTGGCTATGGCTTTGCAATTATTATTCCATTGACTTTTGCAATGATGCCCATCAGTTTTTATTTTAAATGGGTAAATTAATTTTTACAATAAACTTATTCTAAACGATCGTTAAAAGATTCAATATGTTAGATTCAAAAATACCTTCCGGAAAACTAGATGACAAATGGGTAGATTACAAAGGCCATTGTAAACTAGTCAACCCTGCCAACAAAAGAAAAATGGAAATCATTATTGTTGGTACTGGACTTGCTGGCGCATCAGCTGCTGCAGCCATGGGAGAATTAGGATATAAAGTAAAAGCTTTTTGTTTTCAGGATTCTCCGCGTCGTGCACATAGCATTGCGGCACAAGGAGGAATTAATGCAGCAAAAAATTATCAAAATGACGGCGACAGCGTTTTCCGTTTATTTTATGATACTATTAAAGGAGGTGACTACCGTGCGCGTGAAGCCAATGTGCATCGCTTAGCGGAAGTAAGTGCCAATATTATTGATCAATGTGTGGCACAAGGGGTTCCTTTTGCAAGAGAGTATGGTGGATTATTAAGTAACCGTAGTTTTGGTGGGACACAAGTACAAAGAACTTTTTATGCTGCAGGTCAAACTGGGCAACAATTATTAATAGGTGCATATCAAGCTTTAGAGCGTCAAGTGGCTTTAGGAAATGTAACCATGTATGCGCGTCATGAAATGTTAGATGTGGTAAAAATTGATGAAAAAGCGAGTGGTATTATTGCGCGTAATTTAATCACCGGTGAACTTGAAAAACATTTTGGACATGCTGTTTTAATCTGTTCTGGCGGATATGGTAATGTTTATTATTTATCTACCAATGCCATGGGATCCAATGTAACAGCCGCTTGGAAAGCGCATAAGCAAGGTGCTTATTTTGCAAATCCTTGCTTTACACAAATTCACCCAACCTGTATTCCAGTAAGTGGTGATCATCAATCCAAATTAACATTGATGTCCGAATCATTAAGAAATGATGGCAGAATTTGGGTACCAAAAAATTTAGGAGAAACTAGAAAGTCAATTGATATTCCTGAAGAAGAAAGAGATTATTTTTTAGAACGTCGCTACCCTGCTTTTGGAAACCTAGTACCACGTGATGTTGCATCTCGTGCAGCTAAAGAAAGATGTGATGCTAATTATGGCGTAGGGACATCGAAACAAGCAGTATACTTAGATTTTGCTGCAGCAATACAACGCTATGGTAAAATAGAAGTAAGCAAACAAGGTTTAAGCAATGTGAGTGC
>RFZW01000256.1 GCA_009920495.1 Chitinophagia bacterium | reverse complement strand
CTATAGAAAGACCTGCAATATTTCTTGCTGATATATTAAAGCGATAACCAGTACCATTTATTAAACCAGTAACATTATATGATGTATCTGTAGTATTAGTTGAAATATCCCAATTAGATATATCTGTATAAACCTTAATTAAATAGTTACTAATATCTATTCCACCATTAAATGGGGCATTCCATGATAGATCTACTTGTTTGTCTCTAGGTATAGCAACAGCAGTTGTAATTTGATTAGGTACAGTAAATGGTGTTGCTAATATATCAGTAGATGCTATAGAAAGACCTCCAATATTTCTTGCAAATATATTAAAGCGATATCTAGTACCATTTATTAAACCAGTAACATTATATGATGTATCTATAGTATTAGTAAAAATATCCCAATTAGATAAATCTGTATATACTTTAATTAAATAGTTACTAATATCTCTTCCGCCATTAAATGGGGCATTCCACGAGAGATCTACTTGTCTGTCTCTAGGTATAGCAATAGGATCTATAATTTGATCAGGTACAGTAAATGGTGTAAAATATACATCAACAGATGGTATAGAAAAACCGGCAATATTTCGTGCAGAGATATTTATACGATATAGTTGACCATTTACTCCACCAGTAAAATTAGCAAAGGTAGTTGTAAATAGAAATGTAGCAAATGAAACGTTAGATAAATCAAAAAATGCTGTTATTAAATAGTCACTAATATCTCTTCCACCATTAAATGGTGCATTCCAAGATAAATCTACTCTATTGTTACCATACACTAAAGTAATAGATTCAATTTGATTAGGCACAGTATATGGCATTACTACAGGAGTTGATGCAATAGATTCCAATGAATCACCTGCTACATTTCTTGCTTTTACCGTAAAAGTATAATTTGAACCATCAGTTAATCCAGTAACAGTTGCTGTTCTTGCTACAAAATTTATTGTTGCTATTCCACCTATAGGACTACTTGTTACAATATAACTAGATATATCTGAACCACCATTAAATTGTGCTGTCCACCTTACATTAGCTTGACCACTAATACCACTAACATCTGTTAGAACATCGGTAGGTGCATCGGGTACAGTAAATGGTATTGCACTTTTTTCATTTGATGATGAACTATCACCAGCAACGTTTGTTGCAAATACTCTAAAATAATATTTTACACCGTTTGTTAATCCAGTTAGTTGTTTAAAACGTGTTGTAGCATTTGTTGAACTATCAGTAGTCCAAGCTATTGAATCTGGACTTGTTTGAATTATATAACTACTAATATCTCTACCATTACTACTTGGTGCATTCCAAGATAAATCCACTAAAGCATTACCAGCGGTTGCAGTAATTATTGGTGCACTAGGTATAGTAAATGGTGTTGCTGATATATCAATAGATGCTATAGAAAGACCTGCATCATTTATTGCTGATATATTAAAGCGATATCCAATACCATTTATTAAACCAGTAACATTATATGATGTATCTGTAGTATTAGCTAAAATATCCCAATTAAATGAATCTGTATATACTTTAACTAAATAGTTACTAATATTTCTTCCACCATTAAATGGTGCATTCCACGACAGATCTACTTGTCTGTCTCTTGGTGTAGCAACAACAGCTGTAATTTGATTAGGTACAGTAAATGGTGTTGCTGATATATCAATAGATGCTATAGAAAGACC
>RFZW01000255.1 GCA_009920495.1 Chitinophagia bacterium | reverse complement strand
CCTTCCTTTCCCATGTTACAAATAATCATGCCATGACTAGTTGCAATAGCAGCATCTCTGCAATAAATAGAATCCATATTCACAGCATCATCTTCCGGAAAATATAAAATTTGCGCTCCATGCTCTTTTAAAATATTTTCAAACGCATCATATTCAATAAGCGCTTTTGTCATGTCAGGTTTACCTAAATAATTTAATACATCCCAATGCTGTTCTATATGTTCTTCATTTATAAAAGCAGCACTTGCTTTTTTTATAAATACGGTTTTTAATTTTCCAAATTCTGAATGCGATAAATGATTCATGTAAAAAATATTATTATATGGGAAAAGTTGAATTATTTTCCGATTTTTCTCTCTTCCAAACAGCAAAAACATAAATGGGCACTGATGACATTGTTAGGAAAAACCCCCAGAAAACAGATTCTTGTCCTAAACCTATCATCAACCACAAACAAAAAATAAAAGTAAGGGTAGCCAATAAAATAGCTAGCGCTAAATATTTATTTGATTGGAAAGGTAATTTAAAACGCAGAATCAAATAAGAAGCTGTACAAAAAATATAGGGTATTAAAATAGTAGAAGTAGTCATTAGCATTAAAAATTTAAATTGGTCAACCAAGCCTTTAGTATAATTCATACACATAAACACCGAAACAAATACACTTGAAATGACCACGCCTAAAACCGGTATCCCTTTTGAATTTACTTGCATAAAAACGGTGGGAAATAATTTGTCCTTAGCAATCGCAAATGGCAATTGCCCTTGAATTAATATATAGCCATTCAGGGCCCCAAAAGCCGCAATAGCAACCCCTGCACTTACCCAATAGGCTGCACCATGACCCCATATTAATACAGCAGCATCTGCAAACGGCGTTACACTTGTTTTTAATTGCGCGGCAGGAATCATACCCATAATACTCACTGTACTTAAAATGTATACCACAGTGGCAATAAGCGTTCCGAGTGTAGTAGCCTTAGCCACGGTAGCTGCAGAATTAGTAACACTGCCCGAAGGAATCGTAGCACATTCAATACCTAAAAAAGCAAAAAATGTTAAGGTAGTTGTAGCTGTTATTGCTACAATATTACTTGCACCACTGGTATTAAACGGTAAGAAATTTTCCCATTGAATATAAAATAATCCCACAACGCCAATTAAAATAATGGGTACGATTTTTAAAATAGTCGAAATTAATTGAACTACTCCTGATGTAAATATACCCAAGGAATTTACCCAAGTTAAAAACCAAATGGTCGCTAAACCTGTGATAATAGCTAGTGTTGCATTAGTTGCTAATGCAGGGATGAAAGTGCTTAATGCGCTGATAAAAGATACCGTTATGGCTGCATTGGTACACCATACCGAAACCAAATAACCCCAGGCCACTAAAAAGCCGGCAAAGTCACCGAGGCCTTTTTGAGAATAAGCGTAAGGACCTCCATTGGCCGCTGGTAACAACCAACTTAAATGCGCAAATACTTTTGAAAGTAAAAAAGCGCCAATGGCCGAACAAACCCAACCTAGTAAACTAATACTTCCAAAACTAGCTAATGTAGCGGGCATTAAAAAAACACCCGCACCTATCATATTACCTACTACTAAAGAAGTACTAGTCCATAAACCCAATTTTTTGTCGGAGGCGGCCATGTATTAAATATACCTATTAATGATGTTCTCTATTAATTCTTGCTG
>RFZW01000254.1 GCA_009920495.1 Chitinophagia bacterium | reverse complement strand
ATCGGTGCTTTGATTATTAAATGGTTTAGCGTATACAAGTTTAAGTGGTCCAAACGGTGATACCCATAAAACACCCATACCGGCAGAATATCTAAGATCACCTAAACTTATCGATTGATCCAGACTGTATACGTTACCAGCATCTATAAAGGCACTCAAGCGAAATTGATTATTATTTTTGATGAAAGGTACAGGCATAAATAATTCAGCATTCATCACAATTTGTTTATTGCCGCCCATAAACATATTGGTCGTCGATGAGGCTGAGCCACATGAAGAGTCTGATGCCAAACATACCGGACCTATAGAGCCTTGAGCGTATCCACGAACCGTATTTACGCCACCCACATAAAAGTTTTTAAAGAAAGGGAACTCTTTGCCACCATAACTATTGGCATAGCCAAACTGACCATTGAGCATGACTGTAAGATCTTTAGTCACATCTTTATACCAAGTTTCTTGTAGGGTCAGTTTGTATATCTGCATATCAAAACCGGGGGTTGCAATTTCACCATTAATACGTCTCAATTCACCTTTTTTCGGGAACAAGATATCGTCGCGACTATCGTTGGACCAGCCAAGAGATGCAGTTAATGAATTCATCGAACATCCTGTTGAGTTAGCTGTGCCGGTTACTTTAGAGCAATATGTTATATAGCGAGTTGGTGAAGTATTTACCACCAAATTACTCACTTCAGTATTATCCAAAGTTAGGCCATATGAAATTGCATTTTTTTCACTTAAAGGTACGCCAAATCGAATACCTGCACCATAGGATGAGGTGTTATAAGTAACAATATTTAATGAAGATGTATTCACATCGCGTCTATAAACGTCGTAAGACCGGCTAATGCCTTCAGGGGTGTAAAATGGCTGCGTTACACTTAAAGCATAAGTTTTATTCACTGAGCCTGTATTAATCTGAGCGGATACGCGGTCCCCTGTGCCAAGGAAGTTAGCTTGAGTGACATTAAAACTACCTACAAGACCTTCGCTACTACTTAAACCAGCGCCAAACATAACGCTACCTGTGTTTCTTTCAGTCACTTTAACTTTTAAATCTACTTGATCTGTGCTTCCAGGAACGGCAGGCGTTTCAATATTTACGTCTGAGAAAAATTGTGTTCTATTAAGTCTAACTTTTGATCGATCAATTTTGTCAGCTGCATACCAGCCAGATTCCACTTGCCTAAATTCACGTCTAATAACATCATCTCGAGTGCGCTCATTACCTTCAATGTCAATACGTCTGACATATACTTTTCTTCCAGGATCCACAAAAAATGTAAACGAGGCTGTATGTTCTTCTTTATTTATTTCAGGAATTGCATTGACGTTTGAGAATGCAAAGCCATCGTTACCTAAGCGAGCATTCATTCCCTTTGTTGATTCGGTAACTTTTTCTCGATTAAAAATATCGTCTTTTTTAATTTTAATTAAATTTTGCAGTTCCCCCTCTGGGACTTGTTGAAGATCGCCTGCAAGCTTCACGTCGGATACTTTGTATTTAGGGCCCTCTGAAATATTGATTGTAATGTAAACATCTTCTTTGTCAGGGGTAATGGAGACTTGAGTTGAATCAATTGAAAATTCCAAATATCCACGATTCATGTAAAAAGATTTGAGCTTTTCTAAGTCGGATGTTAATTTTTGTTTTGAGTATTGATCGTCCTTGTACCACCAAGATAACCAGTTGGTTGTTTTTAATTCA
>RFZW01000253.1 GCA_009920495.1 Chitinophagia bacterium | reverse complement strand
ACGAATGGAATCAATGCCGAGTGATTGTGCAATTAAAGTAAGGGTGCCATTATCTGGTGTAACAATATAATGACCTGATTTTGTTTTCACCACCACCGATTTTCTTGTGGTGCCAACGCCAGGATCAACCACTGAAACAAAAACAGTTCCGACCGGCCAGTAAATTACGGTTTGGTCTAAGCGATAAGCAGCTTCCCAAATATTATAAGCAGGAATATCATGGGTGAGGTCATATAATTTTAAACTAGCATCTACATTACTCGCCACGCCTTTCATTGCAGACACTGCACCGTCCTTGGTGCCAAAGTCGGTTTGAAAAACCACAATGCCATTTTGTGCCAATGCGGTTATGGCAGTTACTAAAAGAATAATTCCTGTGGTAAATATTTTTTTCATTTTAGCTATTTTCGGTCTTAAGATTAAAATACAATAATACTTTTTCGTGGCGAACATTGTGAGCGAAGCGATCTGAGAGCACAGAAAAAGGTATTTTGTATTTGAACAAAATCAGTTAATATTTTTTATTATTAAAAAGCCTTCCCGCGTTAACGAGAAGGCTTTAAAGTTATTTAATTTATAGTATTAAAATTTAAAAACTAGTTTGCTGAATATTCTTAAACCATTGTAACCCATTTGAACGCCATCCCATGGACCGCCGGTTTCATTATCGCCCGCCCACCATTTCGCTTGTGGATTCACGGCAAAATCAGGGTGCACATTAAATATGTTATCAGCACCTAAAATCCAAGATGTTTTTTTGTTTAATTGTACATTCATGTAAACATCCGTTGAAAACTTACCCGAATAGTTAAAATGTTCAGGTACAAATTTGGTATCATCCAAGTCGGTTGGCACTTGAGGATCAATACCATCTCCATTATAACCAAATCCAGTTAAAGTTAAATCGCCAAAGTAAGTGACTCTTGTACCTAGGCTAATTTTATTTTTAGTATAGTCAAAGCTTGCTGAAAATTTAGATTTTGGAGCTGATGCTTTTAAGAAGAATTTTTCACGATCATTGAAGAAAGTGTTTGCATTATATTCAGTAGTGCTTAATGCTGCAGGTACATGTATATCATCTATATCAATGCTTTGTAGGTTCGCAACAAATAAAAATTTATAACGCTCAGTGCTAGAAATTTTCTTTTGATAATCAATCACTACATCCACACCACTGTTGGTCGTATTCACAGCATTTGCAAAAAACTGTGCAGTAGCAACACCCATGCTTTTTAATTTACTCGTTAAGGCAACGGGTAAACTAGCATCGTTGGCACCAAACAAACCAGATAATACCACACGATCTTTCATTTTAATGTTATAGCCATCTACTGTTACGGTTAAGCCTTTTGCTGGTTTCCAAGAAAATCCTAAGCTCATGTTTGTAGATGTTTCTTGTTTCAATGAAGGAATACCTGCTAGTTTGCTGATCGCATCATCATTACGTGCAATTCTTGATTGTACCAATCCGCCATTAGAAAATGAAGTAAGGGTATTACTAAAATATTTTTGTTGTAAGGAAGGTGCACGGTATCCTGTACTAAACGAGCCTCTTAAATTAAAATTGCCAGTTACTTTTAATCTTGCAGAAGATTTAAAAGTAGCGACTGATCCAAAGTCGGAATAATTTTCGGCCCTTACTGCACCTGTAATTAATAATGCTTCTGTTGGCGTGTATTCCAAATCGGTATACAATCCAGTCACAATTCTGTTGGCTTTTATTTCATCATCAGGGCTAAA
>RFZW01000252.1 GCA_009920495.1 Chitinophagia bacterium | reverse complement strand
ACGGTGTACTTCTGGTATTTCACCAGGCCAGTTACCATGACCAGGACGAATAGGTGTAGTCCACTCTAACGTATTAGCTTCCCAAGGATTTAATACAGTCACTTTGCGACCTTTGAATATGGAGTAGAAGAAATTAATTAAGAATAAAATTTGAACAGCAAAAACAATCATTGCTACCGTACTAATGAAACGATTTAATTCAGCAAATTGTTTAAAGCTCTCCCAAATACTAAAATCAAAATAACGACGTGGCATACCCGCTAACCCTTGGTAATGCATAGGCCAGAAAATCATGTAAGCACCCGCCATTGTAATCCAGAAGTGAATATACCCAAGTGAATTATTTAAATAGCGACCATACATTTTAGGGAACCAATGGTATACGCCGGCAAACATGCCAAACATACTTGCTACACCCATTACAATATGGAAATGCGCTACCACAAAATAACTATCGTGTAAATAAATATCTAAAGCAGCGTTACCCAACCAAATTCCTGTTAAACCACCAGAGATAAATAAGCTTACGAAACCAATGGCGAATAACATAGCTGGTGTGAAACGAATATTACCTCTCCATAAAGTAGTTAACCAGTTAAATACTTTAATAGCAGAAGGTACCGCAATTAATAAAGTTAATAATACAAACACTGAACCCAAGAAAGGATTCAATCCTGTAACGAACATATGGTGCGCCCAAACCAAGAAGGCTAAAATGGCAATAGCAAATAAAGAACCCAACATCGCCATATAACCAAAGATAGGTTTACGAGAATTCACTGACATGATTTCAGAAACCATACCCATGGCAGGTAATAATATAATGTAAACTTCGGGGTGACCTAAGAACCAGAATAAGTGTTGGAATAAAATGGCAGAGCCCCCTTCGTTAGATAAAGCGCCAACACCATTTACATAAATATCAGAAAGATAAAAACTAGTGCCGAAGTTTCTATCAAAAATTAATAAGATCATTCCAGATAATAATACTGGGAAAGATAATACACCTAATACTGCTGTGAAGAACAAAGCCCAAATGGTTAAAGGCAAACGCGTCATGCTCATTCCTTTAGTACGCATGTTTAAAATGGTAGCAATATAATTTAAACCTCCTAATAAAGAAGATACAACGAATAAAGCCATCGCAATAATCCATAAGTCCATACCTGATTTAGAACCAGGCGATGCATCATGTAATGCAGATAAGGGAGGATACGCAGTCCAACCACCACTAAATGGTCCTGTTTCTACAAATAAAGAAGACAACATAACAATGCTTGCAGTAAAGAAGAACCAATAGCTTAACATATTTAAAAAAGGAGATGCCATATCGCGTGCCCCAATTTGAAGTGGAATTAAGAAGTTCGCAAAAGTACCCGACAAGCCCGCAGTTAATACAAAGAATACTAATACCGTACCGTGTGTAGTTACTAAAGCATAATAAGCTTCAGGTGTAATTTGACCACCTTTAGCCCATTTACCTAAGATAGATTCTAACCAAGGAAAACTAGCATCAGGATATCCTAATTGCAAACGGAAAAGTACGCTCATTAAACCTCCTAATACTGCCCAAACCATACCAGTGATCAAAAATTGCTTTGCGATCATTTTGTGGTCTTGACTAAATACATATTTAGTTAAGAAAGTATCGTGGTGTTCGTGATGACCATGATCATCATGTCCGTGACTTTCATGACCGTGTAATACTGCTTCGTGACTCATACCTTTTATTTAAATAAT
>RFZW01000251.1 GCA_009920495.1 Chitinophagia bacterium | reverse complement strand
AATTGTTATGATTCAACCATTTAAAATGAAATGCAATTAGATGGAGTATCAATTTAGGGCCATTGAAAAGAAGTGGCAAACTATTTGGCAGGAGAAAAAAGCATACCAGGTGAGCAATGAATCAAGCAAACCCAAGTGTTATGTATTGGATATGTTCCCGTATCCAAGTGGTGCTGGTTTGCATGTAGGACATCCTTTGGGTTATATTGCTTCGGATATTTATAGCCGTTTTAAAAGATTAAAAGGGTTTAATGTTTTGCATCCGATGGGGTATGATGCGTTTGGTTTACCAGCAGAACAATATGCCATTGAAAATGGAGTACATCCTGCCATCTGCACCCATGATAATATTAATAATTTTAGAAAGCAATTAGACAATATTGGATTTTGTTACGATTGGGATAGAGAAGTGCGCACCTGTGATGCTACTTATTACAAATGGACACAATGGATATTTTTACAACTTTTTAATAGTTATTTTGATCGCGCTCAACAAAAGGCAACACCTATTCAAAATTTGGTGTCGATATTTGAAAAGGAAGGAAATAAAAATCATCCCTGTCCAGTGGATGAGGTGAAAATATTCCCGGCGGAAGCTTGGAAATCCTATACTGAAAAACAACAGCAAGATATTTTAATGCATTACCGTTTGGCATTTTGTGGTATTGGAGAAGTGAATTGGTGTGCAGCATTGGGAACCGTACTAGCGAATGACGAAGTGATTAATGGCTTAAGTGAAAGAGGCGGTCATCCGGTGGAGAAGAAAAAATTAAGACAATGGTATTTACGTATCACAGAATATGCAGATAGGTTATTAAGCGGACTTGAAACTATTCAGTTTAGTGATGCCATGAAGGAAATGCAATCCAATTGGATTGGAAAAAGCGAAGGGGCTGAAATAAATTTTGCAGTAAAAGACGCTAACGAAGTGTTGCGTGTATATACAACACGCCCGGATACTATGTTTGGCGTTGACTTTATGGTAGTAGCGCCAGAGCATGCAATTATTGAAAAAATTGTTCCGAGTTCACATCAAGCAGAAGTAGCAAAATATATTGCTTATGTAAAAAGTAGAAGTGAGCGTGAAAGAATTGCAGAGAAAAAAATTACAGGATGTTTCACAGGTGCTTATGTAATTAATCCATTCAATGGCGTTGAAATTCCTGTTTGGATTTCCGAGTATGTGTTGGCAGGATATGGTACAGGTGCAATTATGGCGGTGCCTTGTGGAGATGATCGTGATTTTAAATTTGCAAAACATTTTAATATACCCATCACCAATATCATTGGAGATGCCTTTAATGGTTTGGAAGCGAATCCCACCAAAGAAGCCATTTTAAGTAACAGTGATTTTTTAAATGGCGTGGTACAAAAATCAGCCATTGCAATTGTGAATGATAAAATTGAAGCATTGGGATTGGGTAATCGAAAAATCAATTATCGTATGCGTGATGCTGCCTTTAGCAGACAACGCTATTGGGGCGAACCATTCCCAATTAAATGGGACAATGGCATTGCTTATCCAATGGATGAGAAAGATTTGCCTTTATTATTACCAAAGGTAGATCATTATGGCCCAGGCCCTGATGGAGAAGGTCCGCTAGCGAATATTCCTTCTTGGAAGGAAGCGCAATTGGAAACCAATACCATGCCTGGATTTGCGGGAAGTAGTTGGTATTTTTTGCGTTATATGGATGCGCATAATGAAAATGAATTTTGTAGCAGAAAAGTGAGTGATTATTGGGGGCAGGTGGATTTATATATTGGTG
>RFZW01000026.1 GCA_009920495.1 Chitinophagia bacterium | reverse complement strand
TTGTAAAAATGTATTTATAAAAACCGACAATAGTGCTGCATTACAAATTCCAATAGCCCATGGGGAAGGAAGATATTTTGCGGATGCGGCTACTTTGGAACATTTGCAAAAAAATAATCAAATTTTATTCAAATATTGTGATGCTGATGGAAATATTGGAGGTACAGCTAACCCTAATGGATCCACTTTAGATATCGCAGGTATTTGTAATGATGCACGTAATGTATTTGGCATGATGCCACATCCTGAACGAGCAACTTCTGATGCATTAAGTAATGTGGATGGCAAGGAAATATTTAAATTATTAGGATTGTTAAATTAATCCTGAATTAAACGAGCAACAATATGAAAAAATATATTTTAGCCAGCCTATTTATATTCAGTGCTGTTTTAACGCAAGCGCAAAGAATGAATCCAGTCAACTGGAGTTTTCAAGCCGTAAAAAAAGCGGATAAGCAATATGATATAGTATTGACAGCGAATGTGGAAGCACCATGGCATATATACTCTCAGTTTGTAAAGAAAGGCCCTATTCCTACTACCATTGAATTTAAAACCAATCCTTTGGTGCAAATAAAAGGAGCTGCGAAAGAATTAGGCAAGTTGGAGAAAAGTTTTGATAAAAATTTTGATGCTGAAATAAGCTATTTTAGTGGTAAGGTACAATTTGTGCAATCGGTAACACTAAAAGTAGCTTCCAAAACAAAATTGTCGGGGACGATAGACTATACGGTTTGTAATGATGAAAAATGTTTACCCCCTCTCTCTATTCCATTTGAGGTCGTGTTACAATAGGGATTTCAATTTTTAATTTTATAGTATTGCATAAGATTTCCTCTTTTTTTATTACGATCAGCTTTTTGTTGGTATCCTTGGGTGTTCAATCCCAATCGGATAATGTTGTACATGCAAAAGCAGCAGCTATACTCATCAATGATAGTAGTTATGCGTTAAAAATTAGTTTGCAAATAGATAAAGGTTGGCATGTGTATGGTGAAAATCCAGATGGAATTAACGCGCCATTGATCAAAAGTAAACTCGAGTCAGCTAAATTATTACTAAATCCAAAGTATTCCATTGCACCTATAAAGCAATCGGATGTTTTGTTTACACAGGCCTTGGTTTTTACCAGTGATTTTGAGGTGAATCAAAATTTGCAGATTACAGGGTTTCAGCCTGACAGTATAAAATTAATGGTTGTATTAAATGTAGCCAAGGCGGATCAGTTTTATGCATTGGAACTACCATTGACTGTTGCGTTATCTAAAGGAACTAAAGTAGCCGGTTTTAATATATTATTACCAGCATCAGCAACCACTGCACCCAATGATGCATGTGGTAGCGCAGCGGTTACTACCTCAAATTCTAGTGGTTGGGAAGTATTCCTCCTTGGATTTTTAGGCGGTTTAATTGCACTTATCACCCCTTGTGTATTTCCGATGATACCTGTGACGGTTTCTTTTTTCACTAAAAGATCAAAAACAAAAAAACAAGGCATTGTCAATGGATTGTTATATGGATTAAGTATTTTTTTAGTGTATGTTTTAGCTAGCGTACCATTTCATATTGTTGGAAATGTGCAACCTGAAATTTTTAATAGTATTTCAACCAATCCATGGTTGAATATTATCTTCTTTATTATATTCATCGTTTTTAGTATTTCATTTTTTGGATTTTTTGAAATTTCCTTACCGAGCGGTATTGCCAACAAAGCAGATTCAAAAAGTGGACTTGGAAGTATTGGGGGCATCTTTTTTATGGCTATCACTTTAGCCATTGTTTCTTTTTCCTGCACGGGACCTATTTTAGGCACCTTGTTAGTGGGTTCACTACAAGGCGGTGCATGGGCTTTAACACAAGGTATGGCAGGGTTTGGCGTTGCATTAGCATTGCCTTTTACTTTATTCGCGATATTCCCGCAGTGGTTACAAAGCTTACCCAAATCGGGTGGCTGGTTGGATACCGTAAAAAAGATATTGGCCTTTTTGGAATTAGCATTGGCTTTCAAATTTTTATCCAATATTAAAACGCGAAGTTTTTTTAGGAATTTGGGCAGTGATAAGTATTGGATTGGCGCTTTATTTATTAGGCATACTATTATTACCACATGATGTAAAGGGCGCAAAAATTGCAGTGACTAGAAAAGTGTTAGCACTGGGTGCCTTTGTTTTTGCTGGATTTTTATTGGTAGGCATTGCGCCACAAAATGCAAAGTATATTAATTTTTTAAGTGGGTTCCCACCACCAACACACTATAGTTTATTTCAGCATGAAAAGGGGAAGCATGGTTTACAAGCCAATGTGATGAATGATTATGCGCAAGCAGTCTTATTATCCAAACAGCAAAATAAACCAATATTGATTGACTTTACCGGATGGGCTTGTGTGAATTGCCGTAAGATGGAGGAAAATGTTTGGACCGATCCTGCAGTGATGTCATACATACAAACTAATTTCATTTTGGTTTCCTTATATGTGGATGATAAAGCCATGTTGCCGATTGATAAAAGATTCACTTATACGAGCAAGTCAGGACAGGCAAAGGATATTAATAGTGTCGGTGAATTGTGGGCTACATTCCAAGCAGAAAACTTTAGTCAGGTCACACAGCCATTATATGTAGTAATGAGTCCGGATGAAAAATTATTATCCAATCCGGTGGGCTATACGCCCAATGTAAGCGAGTATTTAGCTTGGTTGCAATGCAGTGCGAATAAGAATAAGTAATAAAATCATAAGAGGATTAAATATATTGCTATTATATTTTCTTAATAGCAATATATTTACAAACTCATGCCACGTTCGTTCATCATCTTTCTAAGATTGATCAAACCGTAACGCATTCTACCTAAAGCGGTATTGCCTAAAGCGGTATTGATACTACAGTTGGTCATTTGTGCAATTTCCTTAAAGCTCAAATTGGCGTAATGTCTTAAAACAATAATTTCTCTTTGTTCTTCAGGAAGTAAGTCCACTAACTCTTGAATATTTTTATGTGTTTGACTACGTGTCATTTTGTAATCTGCAGCGTGGTCTGAAAATTTAATCACTTCAAAAATATCTTGGTCGTCGCTTGTTTTAATCGTTGGTGTACGTTTTACTTTTCTAAAATGATCAATGCAAAAGTTGTGAGAAATGCGTAAAGCCCAAGGCAAAAATTTACCTTCTTCTGCGTATTTTTTTTGTTTGATGTTGTCGATGATTTTAATAAAAATCTCCTGAATCAAATCCTCCGCTAAATAACTGTCTTTCACCATAAATAAAATGGTGTTGTAAATTTTTTCTTGGTAACGGTCAATTAAGGTGTCAAAAGCGCGGGTATTTCCTTGTTGAAAGGACGTAATTAATTCATAGTCGCTTAGGAGTACAGTTTTGTTCATGCCTTGTTTTTTATAGTAGTTCGATAGGTTAGTATTGGAAAATTACTCGCAAAATGGCTTGAAATTCCATTTGTGGAAAACAAGAAAATCGCTTAAAAGCTATCCACATTTTTAGTGGGAAAAGAAACTATCAAATCCTTGAACCAATTGCCTAGGATTGTGTTAATTTGCTATATGCTGGAGACTAAAAAAGTAAAAAAAGCCCCATCGGCAAGTAATGACATACAAGTTGTGGGTGCAAGGGTGCATAATTTAAAAAATGTAAACGCTTTATTCCCGCGGAACCAATTTATTGTGGTTACAGGGGTTTCAGGTAGCGGTAAATCATCTTTAACCATTGATACTTTATTTGCGGAGGGGCAAAGACGTTATGCGGAAAGCCTTTCTTCCTATGCAAGGCAATTTATGTCCCGTATGGGCAAGCCAGATGTGGATTATATCAAAGGCTTGTGTCCTGCCATTGCTATTGAGCAAAAAGTGGTAACACGTACCCCGCGAAGTACAGTGGGGAGCATGACTGAAATTTATGATTATCTCCGTGTATTTTATGCGCGCGTTGGTAAAACCATCTCACCCATCAGTGGACAGGAAGTAAAAAAGCAGGATGTGCAGGATGTGCTGGAGTTTATCCAAAAAGGGAAGGCCGGAGACAAAATGGTGATTATTGTTCCATTCAAGCAACAAGCGAAACGAGATATTCAGGAGGAGTTAAATATATTATTACAAAAAGGCTTCGCCCGTATTTACTTAAGGGCAGGTGGGGTATCTGTCAATGATAAAAAAGCGAAAGCTGCGGAATCCACATCGACCATTTTAAGAATTGAAGATGCTTTAGCAATGACCAAGGCGGAAATCACCAAACTGGTAAAAGCACACGACGTATATGTGCTTATTGACAGAGTCGTGGTCAAAGATTTTGATGAGGATGATATTCACCGAATCAGTGATTCTATTGGAACTGCTTTTTACGAAGGAGAAGGCTTATTATGGGTGGAGCAAAACGATACCATCTTAAAAACATTCAATAATAAGTTTACATTGGATGGTATTGAATTTGATGAACCCAGTCCCAATTTATTTTCATTCAATAATCCTTATGGGGCTTGTCCTACTTGTGAAGGATATAGTCAGGTATTAGGGATTGATGAAAATTTAGTGATCCCCAATCCAAATTTATCTGTGTATGATGGCGGGGTTGCACCCTGGAAAGGAGAAAAATTAGTTTGGTGGAAGGATCAGTTTGTGAAGGAAGCTGGAAAGGCTGGATTCCCCATCCATCAACCAATTAATAAATTAACCAAAACGCAGGAAACTCAGTTATGGAAAGGGGTTGGTAAAGCTTTAGGGATAGATGCTTTTTTTGAAGATGTAAAAGCACATTTGTATAAAGTGCAATTTAGGGTGATGTTAAGTAGGTATCGAGGCCGAACCAATTGTCCCGATTGTGAAGGATACCGTGTTCGCAAGGAAGCGTTGTATGTAAAAATAGGAGATAAGCATATTGGAGAATTGTGTGCGATGCCAGTAAGAGATTTACAAATTTGGTTTACGGATTTAAAATTATCTGCGCATCATAATCAAGTAGCCAAAAGATTATTAATTGAACTTGAACAACGCATACAAACTTTAATGGATGTAGGCTTGGGTTATTTAACCTTATCACGACTTGCAAATAGTTTGAGTGGTGGCGAAAGTCAAAGAATACAATTAACCAGATGTTTGGGAAGTAATTTAACCAACTCCTTATATATTTTAGATGAACCAAGTATTGGATTGCATTCAAGGGATACAGAAAGGTTAATTAAAGTTTTACAAAATCTAAGGGATTTAGGAAACACGGTGGTGGTGGTGGAGCATGATGAACAAATTATGCGTCATGCAGATTATATTATTGATATGGGGCCATTAGCTGCACATCAGGGTGGAGAGATAGTTGCAGCAGGTAATGCAGCAGCTTTGATTAAGGATAAAAATAGCTTGACAGGTAAGTATCTAAGTGGTGCATTATCTATACCTATCCTAGATAAAACAAGAGTGCCCAAACACTTTATAAAAATAGAAGGGGCTTATTTACATAATTTAAAAACCATTGATGTGCAATTTCCATTGCATAGTTTATGTGTGGTTAGTGGGGTAAGTGGTAGCGGAAAAACAACATTGGTTAAACAGGTTTTATACAATGCTTTATTAAAAGCCAAACAATTACCTACTGAAATTGTGGGCGGATACAATGCCATCAGTGGTGATTTACATTTGATAGATCAAATTGAAATGGTCGATCAAAATCCTATTGGTAAATCATCTCGCAGTAATCCAGTAACTTATATCAAAGCGTATGATGCCATACGAGATTTGTATTCTAAACAAGCGCTATCAAAAATTAGAGGATTTTTACCTAAGCACTTTTCATTCAATGTGGATGGTGGCAGATGTGATACCTGTAAGGGCGAAGGGGAGCAATTGGTAGAAATGCAGTTTTTAGCAGACGTGCATTTAACCTGTGAGGATTGCAATGGAAAAAGATTTAAGGAAGCAGTGTTGGAAGTGCAGTATAAGGGAAAAAATATTTATGAAGTATTGGACATGAGCGTGGATGAAGCCATTACATTTTTTAGTGAAGAAAAAAATATTGTATTTGCAATAAGTCCATTGCAAGAAGTAGGATTGGGCTATGTGAAGTTGGGACAAAGTAGTAGCACCTTAAGTGGTGGAGAAGCGCAACGCGTAAAACTAGCCAGCTTTTTAGGCAAAGGAAAAGCAAGCAATAAAATGTTATTCATTTTTGATGAACCCACAACAGGTTTACATTTTCATGATATCCATAAATTATTAAAAGCATTTAATGCTTTAATCGAGCAAGGACATTCACTTATCGTAGTGGAGCACAATACCGATGTGATTAAAGTGGCGGACTGGGTAATTGATATGGGTCCAGAAGCAGGCGTGGATGGCGGAACCGTTGTTTATGCCGGAATCCCCAAAGGATTATCCAAATGCAAGGCCTCCCAAACTGGGAAGTACTTAGACTAGATTTTATTCTTAACTAAGCTTTTTGCAGTAGTGTTATTATTGGGTGACTTCTCTTTTTTTCTACCTGCATCCTTTAATGCTTTGTCCAAGATCATTTCAATTTGTCCATTCACACTTCGGAACTCATCCTCGGCCCATTTTGCTAATGCAGAAAAGGTTTCATCATTGATTCTTAATACAAATGTTTTTTTCGCTAATGACATACTTGTATTTTAAGGATTAATAAAGGGTGCCAGTATTTAAAACAGGAGATGCAGCTTTTTCACCACAAAGCACCACCATTAAATTACTTACCATCGCAGCTTTTTTATCGTCATCTAGCACTACAATATCTTTTTCGGATAACATGGCTAATGCCATTTCCACCATACCCACTGCACCTTCTACAATTTTAGTTCTAGCAGCTACAATTGCAGTAGCTTGTTGACGTTGTAACATCGCGCCAGCAATTTCTGCAGCATAAGCCAAGTGACTAATTCTAGCTTCAGTAACAGTGATGCCTGCTTTTATTAATCTTTCATTTAATTCTTGTTCAAGCATCGCAATTACTTTTTCACCTCCATCACGTAATGTTATTTGTGCATGTTCATCTTCAATATTGTCATAAGGGTAACTTGTTGCTAAGTGACGAACAGCTGCTTCGCTTTGGTTTTTCATGTATTCATTAAAATTGGTAACATCAAACACTGCTTTATAAGTATCACTTACTTCATATAGTATAACAGCTGCAATTTCTATAGGGTTACCCAACTTATCATTTACTTTTAATTTAGTACTCTCCACACTTTGAGAGCGAAGGGAAACTTTCAGCTTTGAATAAAAAGGATTTACAAACTGCAATCCATTTTCTCTTACTGTGCCTATATATTTACCAAAGAAGGTAAGTACAATACTATAGTTTGGCTCCACCACCATTAATCCCCGCATTAAAAAAACAGCGAAAACAATAAATAACACACCAAATAAAACAACCCCACCACTTGGATTTGCGTTTTGTGCTGTACTAATGATGCCGAACATGCCAATAAGAAATGAGATAAGGGCAATGAGTGCTGCTTTATACCCGTTTAAAGGGTGCATTAACTTTTCCATAGTATTGTATTGATATTAAAATGATATCATAAAGGTAAATAGGATTATATTAATATCCTAAAATATCTTTTGCGCAGTACTTAACTAAAAAAGGGAACTGTGTTTAAAATAGCTTGGCTATTTAGGAGCATCTTACCTCAATCTATCCGTGCTTTTCACCAACTTTTCATCTTGGTAAATTTTTATCATTGCTAGTATTTGAAATACTGGGATGATAAATAATGCGATAGATGGCAGGGTGAAGCCACCGCCAGGATTCGCTACTACAGTCGTATAAATAAAATAGCCGATTAAAATAGAGAGTAAGAAATTTACAAGTACCACTTTTAATTGCAACATACGATTGCCATATAAAAAGATGGTGATGAATGATAAACATGCGCTAAATGCCAATGATATAAGCGTGCTATATTGTGCACTGCCATTAATTTCTAATGCAAATGGTGTTGGCGTATAGTAAAAAGGGAAACGCAATACTGAAAAAGCAGCAGCGCTTGCTAGTAATAACCAAATGGATTGTATTCTTTGTATCATAGTATAAAGTTAAACTATTTCAAATAAAAAAACCTCCGGGTAAGGGAGGTTCTTTTTTATAATGAGTAAGGTCATATTATCCTAGTTCTGGATACAAAACAAACTGCTCCATGAATTTATTCACCTCTTTTTTCGTGTTTGCTAGTACAGTTTCGTTATCAGCATTCATTAAAGCGGTATCAATGGATTCAACTACAAATGGAATATGTGTTTCAGTCATGCCACGTGTTGTAATTGCTGCAACGCCAAAACGGATACCTGATGTTACAAATGCAGATTTGTCATCGTAAGGCACCATATTTTTATTCGCAGTAATATCGGCATGTCCTAAAACTTGTTCTGCCTTTTTACCACTAATATTTTTATTACGTAAGTCAATTAACATTAAATGATTATCCGTACCACCACTGATAATTTCATATCCTTTCGCAACAAATGCAGCAGCCATGGCTTGTGCATTTTTTTGTACTTGTTTCGCGTAAACTGTGAAATCGTCAGATAAAATTTCACCGAATGCAATTGCTTTCGCAGCAATCACATGCTCCAATGGCCCACCTTGTGTACCTGGGAATACGGCCATATCAATGACGTTTGACCACAATCTTAAATTTCCTTTTACATCTTTTAAGCCTAAAGTATTTTCACCATCTTTTGCCATCATAATTACACCGCCACGAGGTCCACGTAATGTTTTGTGGGTAGTGGAGGTTACAAAATGACAATGATTAAATGGAGAACTTAATAATCCTTTTGCTATTAATCCAGCTGGGTGTGCTATATCAGCTAATACAAATGCGCCTACTTCGTCTGCTACTTTTCTGATTCTAGCATAGTCAATATCACGGCTGTATGCACTTGCGCCACAAATAATTAATTTAGGTTTATGTGTTCTTGCTTGGCTTTCTAACATATCATAGTCAATCAAGCCAGTTTCTTTCACCACACCATAAAAATGTGGGGTATATGTTTTACCTGAAAAGTTTACACTACTTCCATGTGTTAAGTGACCACCCATACTTAGGTCCAAACCAAGGATGCCATCACCTGGTTGTAAAATAGCTAACATCACAGCCGCATTTGCTTGTGCACCACTATGTGGTTGTACATTGGCATATTCCAATCCAAATATTTCCTTTAAACGATCTATAGCTAAAGTTTCTGTTTTATCTACAATTTCACAACCGCCATAATAACGACGACCAGGATATCCTTCGGCATATTTATTGGTCATCACGCCACCCATCGCTTGCATTACTTGTAAGCTGGTAAAGTTTTCAGATGCGATTAATTCTATGCCTCTTCTTTGGCGTTGTAATTCTTGATTGATAATGTCAAAAACCAGGGTATCTCTTTGCATATTTCTTTATTTATAGTGTGCTATTTTGCAAAATTAATTCATTATAACCCCTACGCAAAGCTTTCTTTCAACAGTTAGCGTCCTAATATCCACATTTTCAACAAGTTTTATTGTATTTGGCTATTTGGGTGCCCAAATTGTGCCATTACTAACAGTTATTTGCTACTTTTATCACCCCCTAAAACCCAAACAATGAAGGCGATTATTCCAGTGGCAGGAGCAGGTGCAAAATTACGTCCACATACTTATACGCAACCCAAAGCGCTCATTCCGATTGCAGGTAAAACCATACTTAGCTTTATTGTTGATCAATTAAGGGAAGCGGGTATTAAAGAATTTATTTTTATCGTTGGTTACTTGGGGGAGAAAATTCAGGATTATGTACAAGCCACTTACCCGAATTTAAATACCCATTTTGTTTATCAAAATGATCGTCAAGGAACGGCACATGCTATTGAATTAACCAAGGCCATTGTGAATAATGATGATGTGTTTATAGCTTTAGGCGATACTATTTGTGAGTTTGATATTAAGGAAGTAATGGAAAGTCCGATAAGCATGTTGGGGGTAAAAAAAGTAGATGATCCCCGTCAATTTGGGGTTGCTGAAATAAATGAAGATGGCTTTATTGATCATGCTGTAGAAAAGCCTGCAATTCCAAAAAGTAATCATGCATTGGTAGGCTTGTACAAGATCAAAGAATCAGAAATTTTGTTTGAATGCTTTCAACAATTATTTAATGATAATATTAAATCACAAGGGGAGTATAATTTAACAGACGCTTTGGAGTGCATGATTAAAAAAGGGGTGCAGTTTAAATCCTTTAAAGTAAAGCATTGGTATGATTGCGGTAAAAAAGAATCATTATTAGAAACCAATGCAGTATTGCTGAAAAAATCGGGTGGAATTTCAGTAAACCCCAATTTATATACCAATAGCATTATCATCCCGCCGGTAAGTATTGCGGATGATTGTGTAATTGAAAATTCCATCATTGGGCCGCATGTTACTATTGGTAATAATACCAATATCAAAAGTTCCATTGTACGAGATAGTATTATTGGCTCCTATACCACATTAGATGAAGTGGTTTTAGACAATTCTTTAATTGGGAGTGACGCGTCCGTAAAAGGTTTGAGCAGAAGCTTGAACATTGGAGACAATACGGAAATTGACTTTGGATAATCATTTCTAAGCACTACTTTATCCTGGCTACCACAAAAGTCGCTTACCAAAAAATTTACTAGAAAATTATGCGTCCTTATGCAAATGCATGGAGTTGGCTTGCGCTGCACATGTCATCACAACATCATTAATACAAACGTGTTTTGGAACATTGGCTACATACCAAGCAGTGTCAGCGACATCTTCGGCTTTTAATGGCTCATAGCCAGCATATACTGCTGCAGCTTTATTCGCATCGCCTTTAAAACGAACCAATGAAAAATCGGTTTCAACTGCACCAGGATGAATCACTGAAACTTTAATTTTATAAGGCAACAAATCAATTCTTTGTGCTTTGCTAATTGCATCCACTGCATGTTTGGATGCGCAATAAACATTACCATCCTTGTACACTTCCTTACCCGCTGTACTTCCAATATTAATGATATGCCCTTGTTGTTTAATTAAATATGGTAAAACTGCTTTTGAAGTATAAAGTAAACCTTTTACATTGGTATCAATCATGGTTTCCCAGTCTTCTATATTCGCATCCAGGAATGAGTCACGTCCTAGTGCAAGACCAGCGTTGTTGACTAAAATGTCAACCGCTTGCCATGCTGCTGGTAAATCATTTAACTGTGCAAAAACGGCTTCCTTATCCTGTACATCAAATACTAAGCTTAAAGTTTTTACACCGTATTTTTTTTCAATAGCTGTAGCCACTTCCGCTAATTTTTCCTTGCGACGTGCAGTTAAAATTAAATTCCAACCACCAGCTGCAAATTTTTCAGCAATAGCTTTACCAAATCCTGAACTAGCGCCTGTGATTAATATAATTTTTGACATGGTATACGGTTGAGATTGTTAATTTTTATGTTGAATGTTATTTTGCCCTCGTTTAATAAGACGATAGTTTAAAACTAATGCTATAGCGATTAATGTAAATACTTCAATTGAAAAATGTTGCGGTAGCCAGTAGCTGGCAATAACTAATCCTACGACTGCCCCTAAAAATACTTTACCAATATGACTAATCCATTCATTTTTTATAAAGTAAGCAATTAAACCTATTATATACAATGGATGCATCCACATGATATTAAAGTTATTAAAGCAGGCGGTATGATTAGACACAAAACTCATGTAAAAAATTAAACAACCGCCCAGTGTAAATGCAAGTAACAAAATAACATCTGTGACACTAGCAATCAAAAGCACTGTCTTATTTTTAAAGATCAGGCTTAGTGCATACAAAGCCAAAAATCCAATTAAGATAAATAATGGGCTATTATCTTTTGTATTTGCTGTAACAGCCAAGCTTTCATTGTTGAAATTAGAGATACTAGTTGATCGCACTAATTTTTTAATACCTGCTATTTGATCAAAAAGTAAATCAGGTAAAAATGCTGCTTGTTGATCGGTTGGTTTTTGATCCGAATAAGAACCGAGTAATAAGTCAATGCCTAAGCCAATCCAAGGAATGCCTTTTTGATAGGGCGCTAAAACTACTTTTTCCCTAAATGATTTTTCTTGGCTTAGATTGGGAACGTAATGCGAAAAATTAAACAACCCATCTTTTACACGTGTGGTACAATTGTCTGTGATGAAATTATATAAATAGTATTTATTTTTCCCCATCATATTTTTCTTCAATCCCTGATACCATCTTATTTTTTCAGTCGTAGATAAATTAAGGACCTGCTCTTTTATATTTCTTTTTTCATATTGGTACTGCGCATAAAAATCGGCATAGTAATTTGCGGATATAAAATATTCCAAACTTCCTTTTACAAATTTTGATATAAAGAAGGGTGTTTCAAAATCAAACGTGCCATAGTTAAAAACATAGTCAGCTCCCTGTATGCTATCAATGACACGAATGGCGGTGTGTCCCCATGCAGTATAAATATCCTCACCTGCATCGCAAGTAAGTATACTAATTTGTAAACGTGGTGTGTCGTTTGCTTGTGCTTTTGAATTATTGGCGATTAAAAAACTTGATCCAATAAAAAAACAAATAAATAAATATTTCTTCAACATTGAATTTTGCTTTTAAAAGGTATTTGCGTATTTGCTTATAGCGTTTACACAAAGTTGATTTTCAATAATTATTTGCGGCTATAATTAGGTGCTTCTCTTGTTACTTCAACATCGTGTGCATGGCTTTCTCTCATGCCTGCATTGGTGATTTGAACAAAAGTGGCATTTTGTAAATCCTTCACTGTTTTAGCACCACAGTAGCCCATACCCGCTTTTAGTCCGCCTACAAATTGGTATACTATTTCATGTAAGTTTCCTTTGTAAGCAACACGGCCTTCAATTCCTTCTGGTACAAACTTTTTACTGTCGGATTCATTCTCTTGAAAATAACGATCTCCACTTCCTTGACTCATTGCACCAATACTTCCCATGCCTCTGTAACCTTTGAACTTTCTTCCTTCGTAAATAATAGTTTCACCAGGGCTTTCTTCCGTGCCTGCGAAAATACTACCCATCATTACACAGTTTGCGCCAGCTGCTAAAGCTTTAACCATATCACCCGTATAACGAATACCACCGTCTGCAATAATTGGAATGTTTTTACCTTTCAATGCCCTTGCTGCTTCCATGATAGCTGTTAATTGCGGAACACCTGCACCTGCTACAATACGTGTAGTGCAAATAGATCCTGGGCCAATACCCACTTTAACGGCGTCGGCTCCTGCATTGGCCAAGGCCAATGCGCCACTAGCAGTAGCTACATTACCAGCAATGACTGGTAAATTCTTATATGTTTTTTTCAATAACTTAAGTGCTTCTATAACACCCTTGCTATGACCATGTGCACTATCTAATGAAACTATATCAACACCTACACTTTGAAGTGCAGCTGCGCGATCTAATAAATCTTTGGTGATACCTAAAGCAGCGCCCACTAATAAACGGCCAATTTTATCTTTTACTGCATTTGGGAATGCACTTAGTTGTAAAATATCACGGTAAGTAATTAATCCAATTAACTTTCCTTGTTTATTTACAACAGGTAATTTTTCAATTTTATATTGGCGTAAGATTTTTTCTGCTTTTTTTAAATCAGTTCCTTCAGGAGCAATGACTAAATTTTCTTTGGTCATTACTTCGCTTACTTTACGCTTGCGATCGGTCTCAAATCTTAAATCACGATTGGTTAAAATACCTACCAACTTATTTGTTTTGTCAACAATTGGAATGCCCCCAATTTTATTTTCCTTCATCAATTTTAAAGCATCTCCAATGGTTGCAGTTACTTCGAGTGTAATAGGATCTACAATCATGCCACTTTCACTACGTTTTACTTTACGTACCTGTTCGGCTTGTCTTTCAATACTCATGTTTTTGTGCAAAATGCCAATGCCGCCTTCACGTGCAAGTGCAATGGCTAAATTAGCTTCGGTAACGGTATCCATTGCCGAGGACAAAATTGGAACATGTAATTGAATGTTTTTAGTAAGATGTGTGTGAATGATTACCTCTGAAGGTAAAATTTCAGAATACGCGGGCATTAACAATACGTCGTCAAAAGTTAAGCCTTTACCAAAAATGCGGGAGTTGTTTGTAGAATTTCTTGTTGCCATAGGCAAAGATAGGACCTTGAGGTATTTAGACAAAATCCTTTTTTTTGCCTGATTTACAGTCGAATATAAAGGTTGCCTGCCTGCTTAAATACAAAATCCTGCATTTCTAACATAAATAAGTGGGTGGCGAAAGCGCCTGGGGGGATGGTTAATTGCCGGATAATATCATCTGGATGAATAGGTCCTTGGCGTTCAATAATTTCTAAAATAGACAAAGCATCAGGTTCCAGTACTAGGGTGAGTTGTGGATTTTTTGGGTCAGTCCTGTTGGGGTTCATTTCGGGCAGTGCCCATTTCATGGTTTCTAAAAAGTCGATGCTGTCATAATACATTTGTGCATTATTGGATTTAATCAACAACAAGCAGCCCTTACTTTTAGTATCCTGTATTTTACCAGGTATCGCAAAAACATTTCGGTTGTAATCAAAAGCAAGCTTTGCAGTAATCATACTTCCGCCTTGTATATCAGATTCCACAACAATCGTTACATCACTCATGCCAGCTACAATTCTATTTCGTTTTGGAAAAAAATAGGGAAGTGGAATGACGCCTTTTTTATTTTCAGTAATGAGTCCACCTTGTTCAAGCATTTCAATGGCAAGACGGCGATGTTGTTTTGGATAAATTTGATCCAATCCATGTGCGAGAACGCCCCAGGTAGGAATTTTTTTATTCAATGCATTTTTATGTGCAATTCCATCGATACCCAATGCCATACCACTGATGATGCCGATGTTTAAATGTGCAAGGCCTTCCGTTATTTCATGAATAACGTTATTAACTTGCACCGTATGTTGCCTGGTGCCAACTATGCTTACCAAATGTTTTTTATTGAAATCCATTTTGCCTTTGACATAGATAACTGTTGGTGCATCGTCACAATGCACTAATCGGTTGGGATAATCTGCATCAAAAACGCAAGTAGCATGTATATCATGTTTTTGGATAAATGCCAATTCGCTTTCTGTTTCCTCCCATGGCCAATCATTTAGTAATATTTTTTTAATATCATTATTTACATCTAATAATGGAATTTCTAAATTGAAGCGTTCTTTGTAAATAAATTCAGCTGACCCATAATGGGCTAACAGTAATTTTCGTTGCTTATCGTTAAGCCCAATAATTTTACTAAATGCAATGCTATACAATAAATGAGTTGACATAGGGTGAATATCCCTATACTACAATAGTAAACTTTGCGTATAAATACGCTATTTTGGAATGGAAATGGTGAAAGTGGTGCGTCTGTTTTGTTGACGACCTTGTTCTGTATCGTTGCTGGCAATGGGTTTGGTATCGCCATAACCAATCGTGGTAATACGTTGTGTTTGTATTTTATGATTCATCAAAAATTGGGCGATTGAATTAGCACGATTCAGGGATAATATTTTGTTTTTATTCGCATCACCCGTATTGTCAGTATGTCCTTCAATTAAAATAGTTGCAGTTGGTTGCGCTATTAAGTAAGAGACTAATTCATTTAATTCTTTTTCGGATCCTGTTAATAAAGTTGCAGCATTTGTTGCAAATAAAACATTTGTGAATGTTTGTGTAAATTGTTTTTTGATTGCGTTTAATTGAAATTCCTGATTGCTGTTATTGTCGTTGTCAAAAGAAGTGCTTGTGATTGTTCTATTAGCTTCTTCGTAAAATGAACTAGTAATGGATATGGCTACACTATCCAAATACGGAAGTGCAAAAATAAATTCTCCATTACTGTCTACTTCAATTTTTGTAAAACTAGATTGATCAGTAGGGTCAACTAAATTTACCATTGCCGAAATTGCCTTTTTTGAATTTGCATCTTTAATTACGCCCTTTAAGAAAAACTTTTTATTCGCCCTGGTGGCTTTTGATAAAGTGACTTTATAAATATCCAATCCACCTCGGCTATCTGATCTGTCACTTGCTATATATGCATCAATGCCATTGCTTGCCACAGCAATACTTCCCTCGTTGTCAAAAGTATTAATTGGGTAGCCCAAGTTTAAAGGCCTGGTCCAATTGCCATCAATTTTTTGGTGTGCAACAAAAAAATCAGCACCACCATAACCAGGCCAGCCCGTTGATGAAAAATACAAGCTATTGTTGTCGGCATGAATGAAGGGCGTTTGCTCATCACCAGAAGTGTTTATTTGAGGGCCCAAATTCATGGCTTCTTCCCAACCCCCTTTTTCATTTTTGAACGCTACATATAAGTCAATACCTCCCAATCCGCCAGGACGATTGCTACTGAAATATAATGCTTTACCATCAGGTGAAATACTGGGTGCACTATCCCAATAATCAGTGTTCACATTACGCCCTAAATTTTTTGCAGTAGTCCAATGAATGCCCGCCTTTGTTGATTTATAAATGTCATATCTGCCATAACCTTGCTCTGGATAATCAGCTGCAAAATACAAAGTTTGCATATCAGGTAAAAAGCTCACACTTCCTTTTTTGTCGGCAAAATTGATGGAGTCCTCCAATAATTTGGCTTTGGTAAAACCATTGTTTGTTAAAGTGCTTGTATAAAAATCTTCCCTGCGAATATTTAATTTCCGCATAAAAAATAATACACTATCCTTCATTGAAAAATAAGGGAAATATTCAGGGGCGGCAGTATTAATACTATCTCCTAAATTATGTATGCTAATTTCTTGATTGGAAGGATACGCAATTGCATAATTACAAATCGTTAAAAAATTAAGCGCCTTCCCTTTTAAATCAGCAGTCATTTTTTCATTATTCAAATTACCTAGGATCAATTCTTTTGCTTTCGCATAATCACCAATACTTGCAAAAGCAGCCGCTTGTTTTATAAAGTAAGGGAAGCTCACAATAGCATCAAGTTGCAAAGCCTTATTGTATAAGGGTATTGCTGTAGTATATTTTTTTAAGTCTAAGTTTACTTGAAACAAAGTCAATATTGGATCAATAAAATTGGGATCCGTTTGCATGCTCTTTTCCAACAAGGGAATACATTTTTCATATTGTTGTTCATCAAAAGCTACTAGTGCTTTTTGGTATAATTTTTCAGCAGCTGAACGATTATTTTGCGCATGCGATGGATTGTATTTCAAACATGAAAACAATATTAGTAAGTAAAACACAAAATGCGTTTTTCTATGATTCATAATCCATCAAATTGGGTACGTAAATATAATCTACTTAAGGAACTTGTATGTATTTATGCAACTGAGCGCTTAATTCCCATTGCGGGTGCGCTTTAATGTAATCAATGGACAAAGGGGTCATGGTATCAGCTTTATCCCATTCTGGTTGTAAGTAAAGCTTACAATTAGATGCAACGCTCTTTTCAAAGCTTTCCGCCCATTCAATGTCGGATTTATTGAATACCACCACTTTTAATTCGGATGCAGCAGCAATGCTTTCCTCCAAAGGAAATTTGAACTTTTTAGGTGATAAACAAATCCAATCCCATTGACCTGATAGGGGACTTGACCCTGAAGTTTCAATATGTGTTTGAAAACCGGCCGCTTTTAATGCGGTGGTTAATGGATCTAATGCATGTAATAAGGGTTCGCCTCCAGTAACAATAGCAATTTTACTTGGATGCGCTAAAGCGGCATTTACAATTTCATCAATACTTAATTGTGGATGTTTACTTGCATCCCAACTATCTTTAACATCACACCATACGCAACCCACATCACATCCGGCAAGACGAATAAAAAATGCGGCTTTACCTTGATGGTATCCTTCTCCTTGTAAGGAGTAAAACATTTCCATTACTGGATAGGTAGTTGTAGTAGGCAAGCTTATTTATTTTGAGAAGCCTCGTAAGCCTTCATTGTATTTTTTAATAATCCTG
>RFZW01000250.1 GCA_009920495.1 Chitinophagia bacterium | reverse complement strand
GGCGAAATCAACAATACGGTTATTACCAGATTGGCCATAACTTGAACGCACTTTTAAATTACTTAACCAACTAATACCACTCAATAATTTTTCCTTGCTTAATACCCAACCACCAGAAATGGAAGGGAAACTACCCCATTTTTTTCCTTGAGCAAAATAAGAGCTACCATCCGCTCTATAGCTTACTGACAATAAATATTTATCATCATAAGCATAGTTAATACGACCTAAATAGGACAACAATCCAATTTGATTATTAGCTCCAGTGGTTCCCGCTTTGTCTAATTGCGCGGCACTATTTAAAGTTCTAATATCATCACTTGGAAAATCGTTTCCTGTTGTTTTTTGGGTTTGAATTTTTGTTGTTTGAGAAGTGAATCCTGCTAAAACAGCAATATCACTTTTTTTAATGGACTTCTTGTAGTTTAATGTATTCTCAGATAATAAATCAGTGTATTTATTATTGGTGAACACGCCAATATTATTTGAACCTTCGCTATTATACTCTCTTTCATAAAAACTTAATCCATTAGAATAATTCACTAAGCTAGATCCAACAGTTTTAAAAATAAGTCCTTTTGCCAATTCAATACTTAATTCAGCAGAGGATTGCAATCTGTATTCCATCATTGAGATATCGGATCTTTGAACATCTGAATATGGATTTTGTTGTGCTGACCCACTTGGGTTTGCAGTAGTAGTGGAAGTCCACGAAGTACCATCTGGCATAGTGCCTGTATATTTTAAACCAGAAAAGTGACGCGGATGTGCAAAATCACCAGGTAAAATACCAGCATATTGTGGATTGGTATTAACCAATGCAGCAGTAGCTGCATTATGATAAACAGGCAACCATGTTGGGGCTCTCCAAAAGTTGGTAAAATTTTGAGAAGGAGATAACTTTTTAGCATAGGAAGGGTTTAAGTTCATGCTTAACTTCACCTTATTACTTAAATCAATATCTACTTTAGTTCTAACATTGAATTTTTCGTAATTACTTTTATTCATCATGCCCTCATCATTTTGATATCCTCCGGAAACATAATATCTGACATCTTTACTTCCACCTGTTGCACCTAATTGAACGTTGGTGAATTTACCTGCTCTTAATGATTGAGATTGCCAATCGGTTGATTCGCCATTTCTTAATTCATTTTCAATAATGTAAGAAGCCCTATCACCATCAACTACTGTGTTTGTAGATTGTACTACAGTTGGATCGGTTGATCTCAATTTCATTTCATTAAATAACATACCAACATATTCTTCGGTTGTCATAATATCATATCGTGCGTAATCCTTTTTTTGACCGGCTGAATATTTGAAAGTATATTTTGGTTTACTTGAAGTTCCTTTTTTTGTTGTTACCATGATAACACCACTCGCACCCCTTGATCCATAGATTGCTGCAGATGCAGCATCTTTTAAAACCTCAATAGATTCCACATCCGCTGGATTTAAAAAAGACAAACCATCCGGAACAGGTAACCCATCAATAACAATTAATGGACTTGCCCCAGCATTAAGTGAGCTAATTCCACGAATGCTTATTTTTGGTGCTGCTCCTGACTCAGAGGACGTATTTTGAATGGTTAAACCAGCAATTTTACCTTGTAAAGCTTGGTCAACTCTTGATACAGGTGCTTCATCTAACTTTTCATTTTTGAATTTTGAGATAGCCCCGGTTAAGCTTGATTTTTTTTGTGTACCATAACCAATAACGACAACATCGTTTTGTTGATTCACTTCTGGGTTTAAAGTAACATTAA
>RFZW01000249.1 GCA_009920495.1 Chitinophagia bacterium | reverse complement strand
ATTTTTACTTTTTTAATACTTAGTATTTCAAACGCAAAAATGGCGCCAGCCAAGGGTGTTCCAAACACCGCAGCAAATCCACTACTAATGCCAATGATTAATATTGTTTTTCGTTCCGCTGCATTTAACTTAAATAATCCAGTAAACTGATCGGCAATCGTCCCACCCATTTGTACAGCAGTACCTTCCCTGCCTGCAGATCCGCCAGCTATATGTGTTAGCAGGGTACTCAAAAAAACCATTGGCGCCATTTTAAAAGGAATGCTTTTTGATGCCTCATCTTTTTCTAATGACTGGTGCGTTTCAATGATTAAGTTATTTCCTTTATTCGCGGCTTCTCCATAATAGTAATATACTAGGCCAATCACCAAACCTGCAATTGGTAAAAAGTTTACGACCCAAATATGTTTCATTCGAAACAGGGTTACATAATCTAAAGATTGTAAAAAAAATGCGGTAGCCGATCCTACGATACCGCCAACAAGAATATAAATGGCGATCCATTTAAGTAATTTGATTGTATTGTTTTTAAAATTAATTAGCATCATTTTCAAAAAGAATCTTTATAAAATTTAATTACTGCTATAGCAGCTGTGCACTATTACTCCGTTTTTTTATTCACCCTTTTTTTACTTAACATATATATCGCGATGATCACCCAAATCACATTCACAAACATGGAAGGGTAGGCTTTGTGATAATAGGTGTTTACCACAAAAAATATCCCCCCTATAATGTTGGCTGATACGTATATAACACTGGAGGCTGATAATCTTCCAGTGATATTTAGGGCATAGGAGCCGACAATTAGGACCGAGGCAATCCAACCCATCATTTCAATAAGTATGTTCATGTAATAAAAATAAGTCAAATAGCCTTAAATGGGGGTATTAATTGCTGTTGAAACTTCCTACTAAATCCAAAATATTGTCTAATTTTAATGTTGTATGGAAAAATCTTATAAAAAATTATTAGAGAATAATAAGAAATGGGTAGCAGATCAATTGGCCATAGAACCCAACTATTTCGAAAAATTAGCCAACAGCCAAAATCCGGAATACTTATGGATAGGTTGTTCTGATAGTCGCGTTCCTGCAAATCAAATTACCGGCACTTCACCTGGCGATATTTTTGTTCACCGCAATATTGCGAACATGGTCATTCATAGCGATATGAATATGTTAAGTGTTTTGTCCTATGCGGTGGAAGTGTTAAAAGTGAAACACGTAATTGTCTGCGGACACTATGGTTGTGGTGGCGTATTGGCGGCGATGGAAAATAAGCAGTTTGGCTTAATTGATAATTGGCTTAGACATATCAAGGATGTTTACCGCTTACATTTTAAAGAACTAGATGCTTTAACAGATAAAAAACTTAGAGCCGACCGATTGGTTGAATTAAATGTGATCGAACAGGTACAAGATTTAGGTAAAACATCTATCGTTCAAAATGCCTGGAAACGAGAACAGCCTTTACATTTACATGGTTGGGTATATGATGTTAAAGATGGCATTATCAAAGACTTAGATGTTAATTTTAAAGGGACCAATGATTTGCACAGTGTTTTCCATTTAGATTAAGCTTATTTATGATATAAGGTACAAATGGCGTCCTCGATTCATCGGGGACGCCATTTGAATGTAATGCATCGTTCATTTCCACTTTTAGAATTATGAAAATCAATAAAATTTTGAAAATCAATGTTTTATAAAGTTTACTATTTGATCATCACATATAGTTAATATTAAGTTCACTTTAAGGTAACATTC
>RFZW01000248.1 GCA_009920495.1 Chitinophagia bacterium | reverse complement strand
AAACATCCGTACTTGTATTTTCATTCCAGTCAGGTGCTTTAAATTGGGTATTTATTTTTGTAGCAATACTTTCACATGCTTCAGACAATTGCACAATTTGTTTGTGTAATTTTTCTTTTACTTCTGTTAAAAATAGTTCCGCAGCTTCACCCACCACGCCTTCAATTCTTCTTACGCCTGCTGCAACAGAAGCTTCCGCCTTTAAAATAAAGTGACCAATTTCGCCTGTGTGACCTACATGTGTTCCACCGCATAACTCAATAGAATAGGTAGGATCCATCACAACTACCCGAACCTTATCTCCGTATTTTTCTCCAAATAAAGCCATGGCGCCTAATTGAATGGCATCGGCTTTGTCCATTTCATTAATCACCACTGGAATATTTGCTTTTATTTTTTCATTCACTAAAACAGTGACTGCATTAATTTCTTCTGGGGTCATTTTAGCAAAATGAGAAAAGTCAAAACGTAGTTGTTCTGCATTGACCAAACTTCCTTTTTGCGCAACATGTTTTCCTAATACATTTCTTAAGGCTGCATGTAGTAAATGTGTTGCCGAGTGATGAAGTGTCGTATTTTTTCTTTGCGTAATAGCCACTTGTGCTTTTACTTTTTCGCCAATTACATTTGGAAGGGTGTCCGTGAAATGAATAAATAGGTTATTCTCTTTTTTTGTATCCGTTACTTCTAATATCGTACCATCTTCAAAAGTTAATGTACCGCAATCACCCACCTGTCCACCACTTTCTGCATAAAAAGGGGTCTCGCTCAATACCCATTGGTATGCTTCTTTCCCTTTTGCTTTTACATGTCGGTATTTAATGATGGTACTATTTGTTTCCATTTGCGTATACCCAACAAATTTAGTCTCAGCGTCTTCGGTTACTTGTATCCAATCACCAGTATCAATGGCGGTAGCTGCACGACTTCTGTTTTTTTGTTGCAACATTTCTTTTTCAAATCCGGCTTCATCTATGAGCAAATCATTTTCACTTGCAATTAACCTAGTTAAATCCACTGGAAATCCAAAAGTATCAAATAACTCAAATACTAATTTGCCTTCAATGGTTGCTCCTTTTTGATGCGTTTTTACAATATCATCAATGCGCTTTAATCCTTTTTCCAATGTTCTTAAAAATCCTTCCTCTTCTTCTTTCACAACTTTGGTTACAAAATCTAATTGTCCAGTTAATTCAGGAAAAACATTTTCAAATTGTTTTGCCAATAAGGGCATGAGTTGGTGTAATAAGGGTTGCTTATAATCCAAGTAAGAGTAATAATAACGAACTGCTCTTCTTAAAATTCTTCTGATTACATACCCAGCACCTGTATTTGCAGGTAATTGTCCGTCGGCAATGGTAAATGCAATCGCTCTAATATGGTCCGCTAAAACTCGAAATGCTATAGCTTGTTTACTATCGCTAAAGTCATATTGTTTTCCTGTGATTTGTGCTACAGCATCAATGGTCCCTGTAAAAACATCGGAATCGTAATTGCTTTTTTTATTTTGAATGACCCTTACTAATCTTTCAAATCCCATACCAGTATCTACATGCTTATTAGGAAGTGCTTCCAAGCTGCCATCTTTTTTTCGGTTGTACTGTATGAATACATTATTCCAAATTTCAATTACTTGTGGATGATCCTTGTTGACTAAATCACGACCTGGTATTTTTGCAATTTCTTCTTCGGAACGCATATCCACATGTATTTCACTACAAGGACCACATGGTCCAGTGTCACCCATTTCCCAAAAATTATCTTTTTTA
>RFZW01000247.1 GCA_009920495.1 Chitinophagia bacterium | reverse complement strand
GTAAAACTAATATGATGACTCTTGTTAATGTCAGCATATACGCTTCCTGCAATATGCCAATTCGCTGTAGGCTTATTAAATTCGCTCATTGTAGTTAAATCAAGCTTTGTTTGTGCAGGTAGGTTCAAGCTAATAAGTATCGCCAAAATTGCGATTCCGGATTTTAAGCAAGAAACAACATTCATTCGAAAATTTGGATGATATCCCATATTCATTATTTTGAGTTAGCAATTTATGTAAAATACATTTAAAAACACCATGCTTTTGTTATTAATAGGCATAAAAAAAGCCCTCACAATGCTATTGAGAAGGCTTTAATATATAAGATTATTATTTTATACTAAATCAAAGCGATCTAGGTTCATTACTTTAGTCCATGCTGCAACAAAGTCATGCAGGAATTTTTCCTTAGCATCGTCGCATGCATATACTTCCGCCAATGCACGTAATTCAGAATTAGAACCAAATATTAAATCAACCCTTGTTCCTGTCCATTTTACTTTTCCTGTTGCACGATCACTTCCTTCGAAAATATATTGGTGTGCATCGGTTGCTTTCCATGTGGTTGAATAGTCAATTAAATGCGCAAAGAAATCATTGGTTAATACACCAGGTTGATTTGTAAACACTCCATGATTTGATCCATCAAAATTGGTATGCAACACACGCAATCCACCCACAAGCACTGTTAATTCAGGTGTTGTTAAAGTTAATAACTGCGCCTTATCAATTAGCATTTCTTCAGCAGATACTAAAGTGCGTGGTTTGATATAATTACGGAATCCATCTGCAATAGGTTCTAACACCCCAAATGATTCAACATCCGTTTCGGCCTGTGATGCATCAGCACGACCTGGGGTGAAAGGAACTTTAATTTCATGTCCCCCATCCTTCGCTGCTTTTTCAATGGCAGCAGCACCTGCTAAAACGATTAAGTCCGCAATGGATACTTGCTTTTCTTTATTCTCAGCATTAAATGCAGTTTGAATTGCTTCCAAAGCATCTAACACTTTCGATAATTGTGCTGGATTATTTGCTGCCCAAAATTTTTGGGGCGCTAAACGAATACGTGCTCCATTCGCACCACCACGTTTATCTGATCCACGGAAAGTGGAAGCAGAAGCCCAGGCAGTTGCAACTAATTCAGACACGGTTAAACCAGAAGAAATAATTTTTGTTTTTAATGATGCGATATCAGAAGCATCAATTAATTGATGTGTAACCGCAGGTATTGGATCCTGCCATATTAAAACTTCTGCAGGAACTTCAGCGCCTACATAACGAGAACGCGGGCCCATATCACGATGCGTTAATTTAAACCATGCTCTTGCAAATGCATCTGCAAATTGATCTGGATTTTCATGAAATCTTTTTGAAACTTTTCCATAAGCAGGATCCACTCTTAATGCAATATCTGTAGTTAACATGGTGGGCGCATGTGTAATTGCTGGATCATGTGCATCTGGCACCGTACCTGCACCACCACCCGCTTTTGGCTTCCACTGATTTGCCCCTGCTGGACTTTTTGTTAATTCCCACTCAAATCCAAAAAGATTATCAAAATAATTATTACTCCATTTTGTAGGCGTGGTTGTCCATGCACCTTCTAAACCTGAGGTAATCGTATATTGTGCGTTACCTGTACCGTAGGTGTTTTTCCAACCTGTACTTTGTTCTTCGATACTTGCAGCTGCAGGTTCTTTACTTACATATTTACCAGGATCGGCTGCGCCATGTGTTTTACCAAATGTATGTCCACCTGCGATTAGCG
>RFZW01000246.1 GCA_009920495.1 Chitinophagia bacterium | reverse complement strand
AAAGTGCAAAACTTGCATCAGGAAGAGAAACCGAAGTTAAAAGGTGATCACCCCTTGTTAAGAGCATTAAAAATATTAAAAAAGTAAAGATGTGAACCTTGGTATTTTTTAAATAAGTAATAGGCGACATTTGAAATTCCTTTTGATGGACAATAATACTTCAACTAATCTAAAAGTCATAGCGTAAATTTGTAAACAGGCTTCTTCCTGGTGTTTGATACCTAAAACCACTCAAGCCTTCGGCAGCTAAACTGTAGTCTTTATCAAGAACATTATTTAATCTTAAATTATGTTATATTTGCTTTATCATCAAATCTCTTATCGGAAAAAGTCTCTTCAATGCCTATATTCCAGTACCCAATATAATAATTTAAGTTGATATTTCCAAGTACAGATGCTCTTCTTGGAAGATACTTATCTGTATCTTCATTCTTTGCTGATTGCGCAGTAATACTTCCTTTAGTTTGAAAATGCCCAAAAAATTGATCGCCTGAAATGGTTAAGCCATCTATGTTGGCTTTATGAAGGTTTGTTGTATTAGTTCTGGAGTTATTAACAGGAGTGTCACTATTATAAATAATAAAGTCATCTATTTTATTTTGAAAGATAGTTAAAGACATTGATCCTGCATCATCTTTATAACGGATACTTCCTTCAATATTTTTAGATTTTTCTGGCTTTAAGTTTGGATTGCCCAAAGCAGTAGAGTCTGCTAGCGAATAAAGGAAGTTAAATGATGGTGAAACAAAAGCTGTTCCGTATGAAGAAGCAATTGTCCAGTTAGAGTTGATTGAGTAGGCGTATCCAATGTTTCCAGTAATAGCATCATCGTAGACGCTATTAAAATCTTTGCGAATATTACTTTGAAAATTATGCCTATCTTCAATTAAACTATAACCAACCATAAGTCCATGATTCGTTCTCTGAGTTTTTTCATAAAGATCAGTTGTTTTAATTCTTTGTTGTAAGAAGTCATATAAAAGAGTAATTGAGCCTCTAGACAGGGCAATATTATTTTGCCAGGTCAATTGATCTTGGGTAGTTTTGTATAAATCAGACAAACTGGGATCGTCTTGACCACCATTGAAATTTGCATTGAATTTTTGTTTATCTAGATATTTGTCAGTGCTTTGTCCGACTCTAATAGATGATTGCCATATCTTATTTATCTGACCTTTTAAATTGGCCGCATACGATTCTTGCTTGGTCTCATTTTTATAATCGACCCCTGGAGAAAAATCTGCGAATCGATTATCAAATTTACTTTTACCCTTACTTAAATAATATTGAAAATCTATTTCGTAGTTTTGGTTTATCTTATGATTAAGGGATGATGAGAGGCTATAATTTTTATATCCATCCTTATCTAAATTTGCTCCGTTAGCGCTATTATTAGAATTGGGAACAAAGGCAGAAAAGCCGTCCGTATTCATTGCAGCAAAATTAATTGCATAAGTTGTTTGATTATTCCCACCCCTAATTCCGCTTTGAAAATTTGAAGTGTTATAACTACCATATCCAATACCCACATATGGTTTAAACCCATCCACGCCTTTTTTTGTAAATATCTGTATTACGCCACCAATGGCATCTTGACCATATAAGCTTGAAGCAGGACCTCTTAAGATTTCAATCTTTTCAATCTGAGATAGAGGGATATGTTCGATAGCACTAAACCCTGAAGTAGCCGCCCCCACTCTCATGCCATCAATTAATACAATAGAATGTGTTGAGCTTGTGCCACGAAGAGAGAGCGTTGATACTTTTCCAGCGCCACCTAAATTTGAAATTTCTATCCCTGGTTGTCTTTGAAGAAGTTCTGGTAAGGAC
>RFZW01000245.1 GCA_009920495.1 Chitinophagia bacterium | reverse complement strand
AAAAGTATTGGTGGATAAAAAAGAAGCAGGACGCTATTTGGGTCGTACTGAATTTGATAGTGTGGAGGTGGATAATGAAGTAGTTATTAATACCAAGAAAAAATTAAACATTGGAGAGTTTGTGATGGTCAAAATCACTAAGGCCTATGATTACGATTTAGAAGGGGAGTTGGTAGGGTAATTCAAGGGTTTTTTGTACATTAGTACTTCATTATAAAACATATAAATTTAAAAATATGGCAATTGTATGGAAAGGGGTATTTCCCGCAGTAACCACAAAGTTTACATCTGATGATACTTTGGATCTTGATTTATTCAAGAAAAATTTGCAAGCCCAATTAGATGCTGGTGTAAATGGTATCATACTAGGTGGTACTTTAGGAGAAGCCAGTGTATTAAGCAATGAAGAAAAGGAAATTTTAGTCAAGGAAACTTTGGCATTTGTGAATGGCAAAGTGCCGGTAGTCATTAATATAGCGGAAGGTAGTACAAGTGTGGCCGTTGCATTAGCAAAAAATGCAAAATTATGGGGTGCGCAGGGATTAATGCTATTGCCTCCGATGCGTTACAAATCTGATCATCGTGAAACGGTGCAGTATTTTAAAGACATTGCTGCAGCTACGGATTTGCCCATCATGATTTATAATAATCCAATTGATTATAAAATTGATGTAACCATTGACATGTTTACAGAATTGGCAACAGTGCCTACGATTCAAGCGATTAAGGAATCAACAAGAGATGTTACTAATGTAACAAGATTGCGCAATGCGTTTGGGGATCGTTTCAGTATTTTATGTGGGGTGGATACATTAGCATTGGAAGAAATTTTACTAGGCGCTGATGGTTGGGTTGCAGGGTTGGTATGTGCATTCCCAGCAGAAACAGTGGCGGTATTTAAATTAGCAAAAGCGGGTAAGATTCAAGAAGCTATCAATATTTACAGATGGTTTATGCCATTGTTGGAATTAGATATTCATGCTAAATTAGTTCAGTATATCAAATTTGCAGAATCCAAAACGGGCATAGGCTCAGAAACAGTGCGCCGTCCAAGATTGGTATTGGAAGGCGAGGAGCGTAAAAGAATTGAATCTATTATTGACACGGGATTAAAAAATAGACCCACGCTTCCTGAATACTTAAGTTTATAATTATTAAATGTTTTATATGGCTATACCCTTTATTTTATAATTGGGTATAGCCATTTCTAATTTTCCGAATTATATTAAATTATTTTATGACAAATATTACAAAGGCGACACAAAATGCAGCAATTACTTTTGAAACGTATTCAAAATTAACTGCTACCAAGCGCGCTGAATTTTTGGAAACCATTGCAAATAATATTGAAGCATTGGGGGATGAATTATTAAATGTGGCGAATAAGGAAACTAATTTGCCATTGCCGCGTTTAACAGGAGAAAGAGGGCGTACCTGCTTTCAATTAAGAATGTTTGCAACTATGTTGCGTAAAGGTGATTATGTAGATGCAACTATTGATACTGCAGTCCCTGATAAAACACCACCAAAGCCAGATATTCGTCAAATGTTATATCCATTGGGTCCTGTGGTAGTATTTGGCGCAAGTAATTTTCCTTTTGCATATTCAACTGCAGGAGGTGATACTGCCAGTGCTTTAGCAGCAGGTTGCCCAGTAATCGTAAAAGCGCATCCGGCACATTTGCAAACTTCCACGATGGTGGCAGAAGCAATTCAACAAGCCATTAAAAGCAATGCAATACCGGAACATACATTCCAACATATAACTGAAACTGATTTTAGTGCAGGAAAAGCATTGGTGCAGGATGAAAATATTGCAGCGGTCGGTTTTACAGGTTCA
>RFZW01000244.1 GCA_009920495.1 Chitinophagia bacterium | reverse complement strand
AAATAAATAATCCACTGTTACGTCCGCATATTGTGCGCACATTTTTTGTACCACTTTGCGCCACAATCTTGATGTTTCTAAAACATTCGCTTTATCAACAAGGGTTAACTTTTTTCTTCTTTTTTGCGCATGCTGAAATGCAAGATGCGCAATGCGTTCAATTTCATTTACGGAATAAGAACAATTATCTGTAGCTACTGTGCCATCATCGCTAATTGTTTTTGCACCAAAATAAATTCCACCCGTTAATTCACGATAAATAACAAAGTCGACATTCTCCAACAACTTTGGTTTCAGCGGTGTTAAATGTTGTAAGGCGTCATAGGTTTTTACCGGTCGGATATTGGCAAATAATTGTAACTCCTTTCTTAATTTTAATAATCCTTGCTCTGGACGTACTTTTGCATTGGGATCATTGTCATATTTTGGATCACCAATAGCACCAAATAAAATAGCATCACTCGACAAACAAATTTTTATAGTTTCATCCGGTAAAGGATTCCCCGTTTCATCAATAGCGATAGCGCCCATTAAACCATGCTCGTAGCTGAACTCGTGCTTATAATGCTTTGCAATGGTATTTAATACCTTAATAGATTGCTGGGTTACTTCAGGACCAATCCCATCTCCTAATATGACTGCTATTTTCTTTTTCATTTCTATTCTATTTTAATTTTTACCCCCTTGCTTTTTCAAATGCGGCGATCTCTTCTTTCATACTTAATAAATAATCAATATCGTCATAGCCATTTAACATACATGTTTTTTTATACGCATTAATGTCAAAGGTTTCGCTTGCGCCGGTGTTGTCAATAGTGATGGTTTGCTTTTCCAAGTCAACTGTTAAAGTTGCATCAGCATCTTCGGCAAATATTTGTTGCAAGAATGCATCAGTTACTGTTACTGGAAGCACCCCATTGTTCAAGGCATTGTTTTTAAAGATGTCGGCAAAAAAACTAGATACCACCACTTTAAATCCATAATCCTGTATGGACCAAGCTGCGTGCTCACGGGATGAACCGCATCCAAAGTTTTTAGCTGCAACCAATATATCGCCACTAAATTGTTTTTGATTTAATACAAAGTCAGCTTTTGGTTTTGTTTCGTCATCATTTTCATAACGCCAATCCCTAAATAAATTTTTTCCAAAACCTACTTTCGTTGTGGCTTTTAAAAAACGCGCAGGTATGATTTGATCCGTATCTACGTTTTCAATACGTAAAGGAATAAACCTACTTGTTATTTTTTGTAATGATTGCATGTATATTTTTAATTTAACATTGTTCTGATATCACTAATTTTTCCGGTCAATAAAGCCGCTGCTGCTGTGAGTGGGCTCACCAACATAGTTCTTGCACCTGCACCTTGACGCCCTTCAAAATTTCGGTTACTGGTACTGATACAATATTCACCTGCAGGAATTTTATCTTCATTCATACCCAAGCATGCACTACATCCTGCTTGTCGTATTTCCACACCTGCTGCTGCAAATATTTTATCCAACCCTTCTGCAATAATTTGTTTGGCGACCGCTTGCGATCCAGGTACAATTAATGTTTTTACATTCGGATCTTTTTGTTTGCCTTTAATAATACTTGCTACTAATCTAAAATCCTCAATGCGTGAATTAGTACATGAGCCTATAAATACATTTTGAACGGTCATCCCTAATAAACTTTGTCCTGGGGTTAATCCCATATATTTTAATGCCTTCTCAAAATTTTGTTGCTCCGTTGGATCCGTAATACTTTCAAGCGTTGGTACACTCCCTGTGACAGCCAAGCCCATACCCGGATTGGTTCCATAAGTAACCATGGGTTGTATATCAGCAGCGTTGATATTTATTTCAACATCAAACT
>RFZW01000243.1 GCA_009920495.1 Chitinophagia bacterium | reverse complement strand
ATTGGTAAGTCCTAAAAGAGTAGCGATTGGACAACCATGGGTTTGGAGGGCAAGATTTTGGGGACATGAGCCACAAACTGATATCGCTTTATTAGAAAGGGGCTTTCATATTGTATACATGGATGTTGCTGAAATGTATGGTAACGAGGAATCCGTAAAATTGTGGAATCAATTTTACGACTACATGCAAAATGTAGGGATGTCTAAAAAAGTTGTATTAGAAGGAATGAGTAGGGGTGGTATTTATGCCTATAATTGGGCTTTGCAAAATCCAAATAAAGTAGCTGCAGTATATGCAGATGCGCCTGTTCTTGATATGAAAAGTTGGCCTGGTGGTTTAGGTAAAGGGCCAGGAAGTAAGAATGATTGGAATATTTTCAAAAACGATTTTAATTTAACAGAGGAACAAGCCAAAAGTTTTAATAAAAGCCCTTTGGATAATGCAGAACAAATTGCGAAGGGGGGGTATCCAATGCTTCATGTTGTGGGTGATGCCGATGAAGTAGTACCTGTAGATATTACAGTGATACATAAAAAAGGGATTGGGCATCATCCGCATAGTTTGGCTAACCCAACGCCGATTGTCGATTTTATTTTAAAAAGTACAGGATATAAAACAAAATTTTCTATTATACCTACACCTTCTGCTGAATATCGATCTGCTGCCGGTTGGAAGGAAGGGACGGATTGGTGGGTGCAGCATAAGGAGATTAATCAATTATTAAAAGCAGAAAAAAAATTAGACATTATTTTTTTAGGGAATTCAATTACCCAAGGAATAGGAGGGGATCGGCCCTCGGTTACTTATAAAGCGGGCAAGCCCTATTTTGAAAAAGCGTTCAATGAATTTCGTTGGGTAGTTGCAGGTATTTCAGGAGATCGAACACAACATATTTTATGGCGATTGCAAAATGGAAATTATGCTTCTTCGCATCCTAAATTACTCGTGTTAACAATTGGGGTAAATAATTTTAATGAGGATTCCGGGGAGGAAACAGCGGATGGGATTAAGTTAATATTAGATTGGTTGCAAGCGAATATGCCTGAAACTAAAGTGTTATTAATTGGCCCCTTACCAACAGGGTTGCATCCTAATTCAAGTAACCGTATAAAGTATGATATAGTGCATTCAATTATAAAAAATTATGCAAGCCCTCAAGTTAGCTACCTGCCTTTAACAAAGTATTTTATCAAACAAGATGGGGAATTAGATACCAATTATTGTTCTGGTGATGGGATACATTTAATTGAACCAGGATATGAATTATGGGCAAAGTTGTTGAAGGAAGCGGTAGCCGAGATTTTAAAGTAATATAGGGATTGTCGGCCTCACTTCGTTGCGGCTACTTCCAACATATTCAAACAAAAAAGGGATTGTCGTTCTCGCTTTGCTCGAACGACTTCCCTAAATGGCGTCCTTACCCAAAGCTTACTAAAATATCGAGCGTACTTTTTTATTGCTTTTTCACTCAAGAAAGCACTCGCTTCGCTCGTTCAAATTAAATCCTTGTCTGCTTATAATAGCAAGCTATTAACACAGCCAATGCTTTAAATTTCCCACTTCGTGGCTTTCTTTCGCTTCTTCGCATAAAAAAAGCTCCGACTTGCGTCGAAGCTTTGTGAACTGGCTGGGACTCGAACCCAGGGCCCATACATTAAAAGTGTATTGCTCTACCAACTGAGCTACCAATTCTAACCGCCCCTTTTTAGGGGAGTGCAAAAATAAGCATTAATAAAAACTATCCAAATAAAAGGGGGTATTTATTTTCCCCATTCAAATACCATCTAAATGCTTCATCTTCAAATAAGAAGTACATTTGTGTAAACTCAAACTGATGGCGGATTATAAAGATAAAATAG
>RFZW01000242.1 GCA_009920495.1 Chitinophagia bacterium | reverse complement strand
TGGGCCAATGTTTCTAATACGCCATTCAGAAAGTACAAAAAATTTATGCATGAAGGCGGTATGATAACACCTTGTATTATACAATGGCCTGCAAAAATAAAAGCGAAGCCTGGATTTAATGAGGGCGTAGGGCATGTCATTGATTTGCTTCCTACCAGCTTAGAACTAGCAGGTGTGGCTGTTAATAATTTACCCGGCCAAAGTTTAAGTTATTTATGGAATGGTTCAGCTAAGAAACCCGAAACCTATTTTTGGGAACATGTGGGCAATAAAGCAATGCGTAAAGGCAATTGGAAAATAGTTAAGGATGTGGAAGATGCCGCTTGGGAATTATATAATATGTCAACAGATTTGACGGAATCCAATAATTTAGCTAACACCAATACTTCATTATTAAATGAAATGATTGCAGAATATGAGGTTTGGGCTAAGAAAAATGGCGTTCAAGTTTTTGTAAAAGGGAAGAGTAAAGCCGATTAAAATTTGCTATTTCTCTTTTTTGGAATAACGACAGTCGCTTGGTTTTGATTTTATAAAGTAGGTTTTATAATTTTTAGCTGTCGGATCCATGCAACCTTCTAAATTTAAAATTTTAATACTTTGCGGCTTTTCATAAGACAACACCATTTTATCATTGGCAAAATGTTGTACAATTGAATCCCCTAATACAATCACTTCGGCATTTACCCATTGATCACCATGATAAGTGTCAGAAGTGGAATTAATACAATGAGGCGTAAATAATTTTCCATTCATCACTACATTTGTTCCAGGTGTACATAGATTACAGGTAGTGCGTTTTTCCTTGCCATTGCCACCTAATAACTGTACTTCAATGGATACGGGAAAGTCCTGATCCTTACCTATGGATTCAGGGGATTGTCCATGAATCATGATGCCACTATTTCTATATGCCCAACCTGGGCCATCTTTGGCTTGTTAAAAGTATCATATTGGTCATAACTAACTACCAATTTTTCATCTACTACTCGAAACGTATTTTTAACATTTTCACCAGACTTTGCATACCTAATTTTGGGTGTCCATCCAGTTAAATCCTTGCCATTAAACATGGTTTCCCATGCTTCCACGGTTGATTTTTGTCCCATGACAGTGGTTGCATATAATAGGGATAAAGCGAATAAAACTTTCATAATTCAAGTAGTTAAAATTGATAAAACCTTTTAGTTAGGAGTATTAAATTAATACATTTTGCGATAGTTATCAACTGTTTATCTATTTATTTCAAGAAAGAAGGGGCGCAGCTATTATATTTATTAAATGACTTGTAATCACAGTTAAATTAATTAATATTGTTATGTAAATATCAAAACCCATGAAATCATTCATTTTATCCTTTTTAGTTGCCTGTGTTTCAGTAACTGCATTTTCACAAAATCAGTATACAATCATCCCTGAACCACAAAAAATAATACCTGCTACTGGGGTGTATTCATTTAAGTCAAATACGGCTATTACAGTAATCGCTAAGGATAATGATATCTCATCGGTTGCTAAAATGCTTGCTGAACAATTAAAAGCTTCCTTTGATATTGCATTACCTGTAAAAGCAGGTTCTTTAAAATCAAATGGTATTTTTTTTGTGCAAAATGATCAATTGGGTGATGAAGCGTATCAATTAAATATTACTACTAAAAATATTACCATTCAATCCAAAAATGGGAAAGGTGCTTTTTATGCATTGCAATCCTTGTTTCAATTAATGCCTGCACAAATTTATACAGCGGCAAAGTCAAATATAATTGCAACAGTGCCGGCTTGCCAAGTGGAAGATGCCCCTAGATTCAGTTACCGTGGTTTGATGTTGGATGCGGGTAGGCATTTTTATACGGTTGATTTTATTAAACGCTATATTGATTTAATGGCAGT
>RFZW01000241.1 GCA_009920495.1 Chitinophagia bacterium | reverse complement strand
TTCAAAGCTGGTGTTATCGATCCAACTAAAGTAACAAGAGTTGCTTTGGAAAATGCGGCATCAATTGCATCTATGTTGTTAACAACAGAATGTGTAATTGCTGACAAACCTGCACCTGCTGCAGCGCCTGCTGGTGGCCATAGTCATCCTGATATGGGTGGTATGGGCGGATACTAATACTTTACAACTTAAGTATAATAAAAAAGCTTTCCGATTTTATCGGGAAGCTTTTTTATTATCAACAACTTTCAGTTAATAAATTGTGGTAATTATTTTCGATCCTACTTTTTTGCTTGTGAAAAATAAACTTGAAATCCTTTCACCAAAAACAACTGTGCTAGACCATAGGTTACCATCACCAACAACCCTATATTTTTAATTGGACTATTGATTGCCCAATTAAATTTATTCAATGCTAAAATTGCATCTGAAGCTAAAAAAAACAACATCCCAGGAATCCAAAAAGTATTCGCAATTATTTTAACAGCATCCTGTTTTGAAATATGAACAGCCATTAATGTAGCCGAACTTATCAGTACCATATAGGCTAATATTGGATAGATTAAATTTCCTTTGGTTCCATCTTTTAATTGGAAATAAATAAACACACAAAACAACACTAATAATAATGTAGAAACATATAATTTAACTGACCTTGGTTGTGCAGGTCCATAAATTTTACTAAAAAATATAATATTAAAAATATGCGTTGTCATAAACGCAACCATGCCAGGAATAAATAATGATTTATTAATTAATAACACATCCCCTAAAAAGGAGCCAAACAATCCGAATAGCACTAAATTTTTACCTGGTAATCCTGATGCATTAGGATGCACTGCCAAATACAATATCAAAGATGGAAGTAACATTGCTTTACTGATTGCTTCAAGTGTTTTATACTCATCTCCTAGATATTGGGCAGTAAAATGCACCAATAAAATGAATATACTAATAATGATCCCCCTTTTTTGAATGAATGATTTCATGTGGAATTTTTGAATGATAAATTTTCGATTGTAAATTAAAAGTACGCATTGCCAACCTAATTTAAGAATCAATGCATAAATTTGCAGTAAGATGAGTCCAGAAGAAGAACAATTTTACCTCCAATGGGAAAAAGATCGAATTGTACCCCATTTTAAACGAAAACCCTTTTTAAGGGGTTTGAGTATAAGTTTGTCACTTGGTCTACTCATTTTAATCATTTCTGAAACAGGTTGGTATGAACGAGCAACCATGGTAGGAAATATGCAGGGTAATGAAATTTGGATTGTAATTGCGATCATTGCCTTTTCCCTAGGTTTTGCTTGGATCTACCAACAATTTACCTTTGAGATGAACGAACAACGCTATAAAGAATTGAAATATTTAAAAAACAAAAAATGAGCATTTTGACACAAAAAACAACAAAAACAGTCGGATTTTTATCAATTTTGGCAATTTTCACCCTTATTTTCGTCATTTCTTTACAATCATCATGTGTCAAGTCAAGCGCTTGTAATGTAAAGGCATCCTACACTAATGATGCCAATACTGCACAAAATACGGCAATGGTTGCCTTTTGTACAACCAATAATATTACTTATACCACACATCCAAGTGGTATATTATACCAAATTATTACCCCAGGCGCGGCAAGTAAGCCCAACCTATGTGAAACAATATCAATGACTTATGTGGGAACTTTGCTAAACGGTACCAAATTTGATGCCAGTACCATTTCCTACCCATTGAGTCAATTAATCGTAGGATGGCAAATAGCTGTACCCTTGATTGGCAAGGGCGGTCGTATCAAAGTGGTTCTACCATCCTCATTAGGTTATGGTGCGCAAGCAGCAGGTCCAATTCCAGCGAATTCACCGCTGTATTTTGATATCACTTTGAACT
>RFZW01000025.1 GCA_009920495.1 Chitinophagia bacterium | reverse complement strand
TCTATCAGCTCATTCTCAATAGCAATATTATAAATAGTTCTTAGGGCTCTTAAATACATACCTACGGTTGTTAATGACCTTCCCTTTTCAACCATCCATTTTTCGTAAGCATTTAGAAAGTCAAAATTCACCTGTGATATTTTAAGACTCTTCTTATAGGATAAAACGGATGTTAGGGAATCGGTATAAGAATTAGCAGTTGAAATTCTCCCCTCCTCTTTTAACATTGCAATGTGTTTATCATAGATGGACTTTACCGTATCGTTCAGCTGAATCTTCTGCGCTTTTATTTTGTCTGCGTAAAATTCTTCTTCAAATTCAGCAAAGGAGAATGGGTTGATTGCTTCGGCCATTTGTGTTTGTTCATCCATCCACCTGGTAGTTACTCTTTTGAATAGTTTAAATGCTTCGCTTCTTACGTTTTCAGCAAATAGCTTGTCAAACCCATCTGGAGATGTTTTGAAGGGGGTCTTGTACCGCTTTTTTTGACCTGCATAATATACAGTTAGCTTAAGCGGAAATTTACCATCCGACAACTGACGGCGGGTATCAAAAAAGTAGGTTAAGGTCGGTTTAATCATATGATCAGGGGGCTTGAAATTTGCACCAAAATTTGCACCACAAATAAATTTGCACCACAATTTGCACCACAAAAATAGGGGAAAAATTCGAAAAAAAAGACCAATATTATCTTTGAAAATAACACAACTAGCTGATTTTCAACACTATTTTTGACTTTGGCTAAAAACCCCCATTTGGGCCTTTACCTGACTCATAATCAGGGGGTCCCAGGATCATGCCCTGGTGGGCCCACAGCCGAAAGGCAAGATATTCAAGGGTTTATGCTGTCAAAAGCGTAGACCCTTTTTGTTTGGGGTAATTCTCTGCCAAGTTTGGGCCAGGTTTTGGGTTTTTTAAGGGAAAATAGGGGTGAATGGAAGTGAAGAATTAGAATAAGTCAACTGTTTTATAATTATACCACACAATAACATTTAAAGCCTGTTTACTTAAAAATAGCTGCATGCATATGCTATTAAGAATCATTATGACCAAAGTCATACTCTGTTTTAAACGATGTACATAATTTTGTTAGTGAACACTTACTCACAAACTTATAAAAATGAACACAATCTCAAAAAGGCAACTAGAAATAATACATGCAGCGGGTAAAATTCTAACCCAATCGGGTATACACGGGTTGACAATAAAAAATTTAGCTAAAGAAATGAAGTTTACTGAAAGTGCCATTTACAGGCATTTTGAAAGTAAAGAAGCCATAATAATTACAATGTTAAATTATTTAGCAGTTACTATGGATGAAAGGTTGAGTAAAGCTACAAAGGAAACAGATTTACCAATAAAGCAAGTTGGGGTATTTTTTAAAAATCAAATTGCTTTTTTTAAAGAAAATCCACATTTCTTGATATCTGTGTTTTCAGATGGCTTACTTGAAGAAAGTGAGAAAATAAATAAGTGTATTCATGCTATTATGCAGGTAAAGTCAAAACGTATTGTTGGAATTATTAAAGCAGGTCAAGAACAAAAAGTAATTACAAATAAGTTAGATAAAGAAGTATTGACACATATAATTATGGGAGGGTTTAGATTATTGATGTATAAATGGAGACTAGCAAAATTCAAATTCGACATTACATTAGAAGGGGATAATTATATAAAGTCGATTTTAGAACTTATACAAATTAGATAAAATAAAAAAAATGAAAAATGAAAATAATAAAAACATTTAGCTTAATTGGGGTTTGGCTATTCCTTACCATGTTGCATAATCAAGCAATAGGGCAAGTGTGGTCATTAACTAAGTGCCTCGACACTGCACAATTGAATAACAAACAACTAGCAATTAGTCGTAGTAATATTATAATAAGTGAGCAAAAGCAAGAAGAAGTTAAAGCTAGTTTAATCCCTAAAGTTGCTATGAATGGAGATTACAAATACTATACCAATTTGCCATACCAATTAATGCCTTCGTCAATTTTTGGAGGTCCGGTTGGACAATTTAAAGAAGCACAATTTGGAGTGCCTACTAATATAAATGCAAACATACAGTTTAGTATGCCAATTTTTAATGCTGTACTATACAATACGATGTCAACGGCAAAAATTGTAACAGAGTTTAGCAAACTACAATATCAAAAAAATGAAGACCAGTTGTTTTATGATATTACAAATTTGTATTACAACGCACAAATATTAAAACAACAAGTAAAGTTTTTGGACGCTAACTTAATTAATTCAAATATTCTATTGAAGAATATTCAATTACTACATGAACAATTATTAGCAAAGAATAGTGATGTAAGTAAGGTTCAATTACAAGTTTCGCAATTAGCCATCGCCAAAATAAATATAGTTAACAAATATGAACAGGTATTAAATATGTTAAAGTTTTCAATCGGAATTTCATTAGATCGTTTTATTGAAATTGATACTGCAATATTATTTCAGTCAATTAATGACATTAGTTACAGTAATAGTGCTGATATTAAATTAGCAAAAAAACAATTTGAATTACTCAACAATGAACTTACCACCCTTAAGTATTCAAAACTTCCAACATTGGCATTATATGGAACATATGGAACTACCGGCTTTGGTTATAATGTAAAGCCTAACGATTTTTTAAAATTCTTCCCTATAGGCATAGTTGGTGTTCAGTTTACATATCCAATATTTAATGGTACAATTACTAATCGCAAAATTTCACAAAAGAAACTAGATATAAAAAACAGTCAATTGCAAATAGGTCTAGCTGAGTCACAAAACGAAATGCAATCGAAAAACGCAGTAATACAAAAGTCAGTTACATTGAGATTAATTGAATCAAACAATGAGCAAATAGAGCAGGCGCAAAAAATATATAATCAAAGCGTGATCCAGTTGAAAGAAGGTATAGCAAATTTAACTGAATTGCTATTAGCAGATAATGCTTTGAGAGAAGCACAGAATAATTATTTAACCTCAATTATTGATTATATGAAGGCGGACTTAGAATTAAAGAAAATTAAAGGCAACATATCTACAAAAAAATAACAGCAAAATGAAAAATTCAACTAGTTTACTAAAAAAGATATTATACATAACTATTCCAGTCATATTATTAGGTTTAGTAGTGGTACGTTTAAAAAAGAATAAAGAATTAGCCAAAACAAACATAGTACAGTTTAACAAAGAGGCAGCCATTGCAGTAATTGCGGATACTGTTGTTTTACAAGAAGTTGCTTTCCCTTCCACCTTTTCAGGAACATTTGAACCGAATTTAGAAACAAAATTAAGTGCAGAATTACAAGGTAAGATTAATGCCGTTTTTGTTGATGTTGGTGATTTTGTACAAAAGGGTCAGCCATTAATTCAATTAGACAACAGTTTACTAAAACTTCAATTAGAAGGGGCGGAAGTTCAAATTGAAGGGCTTGAATTAGACGCAAAACGCTATTTAATCTTAACTAAAGCCGACGCAATACAAGGTGTGCAATTAGAAAAAACATTGCTTGCTTTGAAAGCAGCTAAAATTCAAAAGGCCACTTTAGCGGAACAAATACAAAAAACAACCATTAAATCACCTTTTTCGGGCGTTGTCACTGCAAAATTAACAGAACAAGGAGCATTTGCGGCTCCTGGCATACCACTACTTCAAATTACAGATATTGCTGTCTTAAAATTCACAATTAATATTCCCGAAACCGATTTAGCCTTATTTCAAATTGGGAAAAGTTACACCATTACCCCAGACGTAATGCAAAACGAACTAATAAATGGTAAAATGTACATGGTTGGAAGCAAGGCAAATGCTGGCAATAGTTATGCAATTCAATTCAAAATTAACAACACGGGTTTAAGGTTAAAAGCTGGCATGTTTGGTAAAGTACTCGTAAAAAACAATATGAGTGCTAAAGGAATTGTCATACCAAGTTCCGCTATAATTGGCAGCGCTGCCAATGCTCAGGTATATGTAGTAAAAAATGGAAAAGCAATTAAACAGGATGTCTTAATTCAGTCAACGTTACAAAATCAGGTATTACTCGCAAGTGGAATAGTAGCTGGCGATGTAATTGTGGTAAATGGATTCATTAATCTTTACGATGGTGCTAACGTTACCATTAAATAAAAAATATTTTATGAATATTACTGACATTTCTATTAAACGACCTTCCCTGATCATAGTGCTATTTAGTGTATTTACACTTTTGGGTGTTATTGGATATAAAAATTTAAGCTATGAACTAATGCCAGACTTTAATCAGCCGGTAGTGGTGATTAAAACAGTATACCCTGGTGCAGAACCCGAAGAAGTGGAAACATCTGTATCCAGAAAAATTGAAGATGCATTATCCAATTTAGAAGGAGTTGACTATTTAGTAACAAAGTCCCTACCCAATGCATCGGTTATAATTGCCAATTTAAAATATGGTACCGATTTGGATAAAACAATGCAAAATGCACAACGCTACATTGATAATATAAGAAAAGATTTACCTGTAGACATACTTAGCCCAGTTATGAGTAAGGTGTCGCCTAATGACCTACCAATTATGTCAATTAGTGCAACAAGCAATTTGACTAGTACCGAATTTTATCAAAAAATGAAGGATGAATTTTTGCCTCAAATTCAACAAATAAAGGGAGTCGCAGAAATTACTTTGTTAGGCGGGGAAGAAAGAGAAATACAAGTAAAAATTAATCAAGATAAAATAAAATTATACAAAATTTCAATTGGACAAGTAGTAGAAAGTATTAACCGATCAGGATTGGACCTGCCTGTCGGTAAAGTACTTACAGAAAAGGAAAGTAATTCAGTGCGCTTGATAGGTAAATTTTCGACATTAGAGGATCTCAAAATGGTTCAAATTTCAATGCCGTTGCCAGGCAATCCAATATATATTAAAGATGTTGGGGAAGTTACAGATGGAGTGAAGGAAATTAGTTCAGTAAGTCGTTATAATGGCAAAAATGGTATAGGTATTCTTTTGAAAAAACAAGGTGATGCAAATGCAGTTGATGTATCAAAATTGGTACGCGCTAAGTTTATTGCGATTGCTGACCAATACAAATTATCTGGAGTTACGTTTACGATTGCCGATGACAGCACGGACAATACCATTGCCGCGGTGAATTCGGTAGTGTTTGATTTAATATTAGCTGTAATTCTAGTTTCACTTGTCATGCTGCTGTTTTTACGCAGTTTTCGAAATTCATTAATTGTGCTAATAGCAATTCCAACTTCTTTAATCACCTCCTTTGCGGTAATGTGGTTACTAGGATATACACTTAATTTAATGACATTATTAGCAATGTCCTTAATTATAGGCATTTTAGTAGACGATGCAACTGTTGTTTTAGAAAACATACAACGTCACCTGGACATGGGTAAGCCTAAGAGAGAAGCTTCCTTGGATGGTCGAATGGAAATTGGATTTTCTGCATTGTCAATCACTTTAGTTGATGTGGTAGTATTTTTACCTATCTTATTTTTGCAGGTGTTTGTTGCAGACATGTTAAAACAGTTTTCAGTAGTAGTGGTCACCTCGACACTCACTAGTTTACTAGTAGGATTTACACTTACACCTTGGCTAGCTTCACGCATTGGGGTAAAGGAAAATTTATTGCCTACTAACTTTTTTAACCGATTTTTACTTTGGTTTGAAAAACAGTTAGAAGAATTCACAAATTGGTATGGTCGAAAATTAGAATGGGTTTTATCACACAAATTAATTTTTACGGGATTTGTATTATTGCTTTTTGTGATGACATTGGCTATTGTAAAACAGGGTATAATTGGAAAAGAGCTTATCTCTACAGGGGATCAAGGAAAATTTAGACTCAATATTGAATTTGATAAATCGACCTCAATTCAACAGAACAACCTTATTGCAAAAAATATTGAAAACTATATTTTACAAAAAACAGAAGTAGCTACCGTATTCAGTAATGTAGGTGGGCCTAGTACTGGTATTGGAAGCTTAGGTGTTGGTTCTTCCAATAAAACAGAATTCGCTATTCAACTAAAATCAAAAAATTTACTCAATAATGTCCCTACCGAAAGTTTTATGAAAAAACTTAGGGACTCTTTAAGAAATTCATTCCCAGGTATTAACTATTCAATGGCCTCATTGGGTTTGATTCCAAGGTCAGCTCCCATTGAACTAACTATAAGCGGGAGTAATAACGCCTTGGTAATGAAAACAGGGACTTCATTAAAGGAGATTATTGAAAAAATTCCAGGTGCTGATAATGTGAGACTTTCTGTGGAAGAAGGAAGTCCAGAATATAAAATAGTGCCCGATAAGGATAAAATGCAACGACTAGGGTTAACCACAGCGTATGTAGGCATGAATTTAAGAACTGCATTTTCTGGTAATAATGATGCTTCACTAACAGAAAAGGGAATTGAATATCCAATTAGGATTTGGGTTGACGAGCATAACAGAGAAAATGTAAGTGATATAAAAGAATTGGATTTAATCAACCCCAACGGTACACCAGTTCAAGTAGCTCAGTTTGGAAATGTGGTAAAAGAAAACGCGCCAACATTATTAGAAAGGAAAGATAGACAGCCTGCAATCACGCTTACTGCCGATGCATTAGGAAGGCCATCAGGAACTGTAGCAGATGATGTTGTAGCGTATTTAAAATTAAACCCGCTTCCTGCAGGATTAGAAATGACTTGGGGAAGCGACATTAAAAGACAAAATGATAGTTTTGGCGCACTTGGTTCAGTATTAGTTATTTCATTTTTACTGATCTATTTAATCATGGTAGCATTGTATGATAGTTTTGTGTACCCTTTTGTGGTTTTATTCTCTATACCAGTTGCGGCAATTGGTGCTTTTTTAGCGCTTAATTTAACGATGAACAACTTAAGTTTATTTGCTTTATTAGGTTTAATTATGCTTATGGGATTAGTAGTTAAGAATGCAATTTTAATTGTTGATTTTACCAATCAGCTCAAACTACAAGGGAAACATTATAAAGAAGCATTAGTAATTGCTGGCAAGGGAAGAATGCGTCCAATATTAATGACTACCCTTTCAATGGTTATTGGTATGTTGCCAATAGCACTTGCAAGCGGTACTGCTGCAGAATGGAAAAATGGATTAGCATGGGTAATTATTGGAGGCTTACTCTCCTCTCTTATTCTAACTGTTTTTCTTGTCCCAATGGTCTATTATGTAGTTGACGGATTAAAGGGCTGGTTACAAAAATAGCTCATCAATTATAGTATTAATTCCCGGCCAAGTTCCCGGCCAGGTTTTCACCAAAAACGGGTTAAAACAGGTGAAATATGAGAAAAACAGATCTATTTCAATCTTCTATCCTATTGATTATCAATAAAAGAAAAGGAATAGAATACTACCAGGAACCCTCATAAAATATATTGGGGTCTCCCGAGTACTCGGGATGGGCCCACAGCCGAAAGGCAACATTATCAAGGGTTTATGCTGTAAAGTGCATAGACCCTTTTTGTTTGGGGTAGTCCCCGGCCAAGTTTGGGCCAGTTTTCATCAAATACGGGGTAAAAGAGGGTCGATTAATTAAAGTTTCTAATATATATTTATTTAACTCAATACTAACTAGGAATGATTAGGTGTAAATAGCTGTTTTAGCATAATTTTGTAACCTAATGCAAAAAAAGAATACAGTTAAAATAATGGTCAATTTTCGTTTCATAGGCCTCCTAACTATTGCATTTCTTTTACAGCATTTTTCATTTGCTGGTTTACAAAACAATTTTGGTTTTAATCATCTAAATGCTGGTATTGTTCAAAATAATTATTTTGAAAAAGGCAGCCCAAACCAACAAGGCAGTGCACTAGAAATATTTGCCGAAGTGGCTGATGAAGATGAGGACGAAGTACACAATGAACAAGACTTTTATCAAGTTACCAATTCCAGTAACCAAAGCTCCAATGCACAACACTATTCGAATGCTATTAATACACTTTATTTAAGTTTAGCATCCAGCAATCAACATAAAGTTGATGTACCCTTTTTTATACTCTTCCATTCTTGGAAGAGCTACTTAGCTTAATCATATTTAATCTAATGCTTTAATTATGCGTTAGACGGCACAGGCAATTACATGCCTGTATCTTTCTACTCTTGTATTTATCACACTGTCAAAATAAATTTAATGAAAGGATTTTTAACTATTGCCTATATGGCATCGATTTTGCTTTTTGCATCTTGTTCAGAACAAGTTGAAGAAAAAGAAAAAGAAACAACATTTACAGTAACAAGCCCAATTCAAACAGATACAACCGTCTACAAGGAATATGTGGCACAGATACATTCTGCTAACCACATTGAACTTAGGTCACAAGAAAAAGGGTATTTACAAAAAATATTTGTAGACGAAGGTCAGTTTGTAAAAAAGGGGCAATTAATGTTCAAATTGATGCCTGCGCTTTATGAAGCTGAAGTAAGTAAAGCAAAAGCAGAACTGAATTTTACAGAAATAGAATATAAAAACACAAAGGGATTAGCAGACAATAATGTCGTTTCTGCCAGCGAGCTAGCCATGGCAAAAGCAAAGCTTGATAAGGCAAAAGCAGAATTACAATTAGCGCAAGCACATCTTGATTTCACTGAAATTCGTGCACCATTTAATGGTATGATGGATAAATTTCACACACGCCTTGGAAGTTTGGTAGACGAGGGTGAGTTGCTTACTAGCTTATCTGACAATAGTAAAATGTGGGTGTATTTTAATGTGGCAGAAGCAGAATACCTTGATTATATCCAAAAGGTAAAATCAAAAGAAAAGCAAAAAGTAATGTTACAAATGGCCAATAAAGAGTTGTTTGCAATGAGTGGTTTTGTTGAAACTGTCGAAGCCGATTTTAACAACGAAACAGGCAATATTGCATTTAGAGCTGTATTCCAAAATCCAAAAGGAATACTTCGTCATGGTGAAACAGGCAATATCGTAATGCCAGTAGAATTAAAAAACGCCATCATTATTCCGCAAAAATCAACCTTTGATGTACTTGATAAAAAGTACGTTTATATCGTTGATGAAAAAGGGGTAATTACTTCAAAAGAAATAACTATTGCACAAGAAATTCCACATTTATATATTGTTGCATCTGGATTAAAATCATCCGATAAAATTCTTTTGGAAGGATTAGGTAAAGTAAAGAATAACGAAAAAATAAAATTCAATTTCGTTCCACTTGAAAAAGAATTGGCAGGAATCAAAAATATTCACGCCGAATAATGGCAAGAAAATAAAGCAAACATGTTTAAAAATTTTATAAAAAGGCCCGTACTAGCCATTGCATTGTCTTTAGCAATTGTATTTATGGGTATCATAGCAATCACCAAATCTCCGATTGCACAATTTCCAGAAATTGCTCCTCCTAGGGTAACTGTGTTTATTGAATTTCCTGGGTCCAATGCCGATTTACTGGTAAAATCAACTTTAACGATTTTGGAGCGCGCTATTAATGGTGTGCAAGGGATGCAGTATATGCTATCCGATGCCACTAGTGCGAGTGAAGCAAGTATTGATATTGTTTTTGAACCAGGAACAGACCCCACCCTAGCAGCAGTAAGGGTAAAATCGAGAGTAGACCAAGTAATGACCAATCTTCCTCCACTCGTTCAACGCGAGGGGGTGATTATTTCTCCTTTACAACCTAGTATGCTCATGTACCTTAACTTATATAGTAAGGACAATAAAGTAGATGAAAAGTTTTTATTTAACTATGCGAATACTTTTATCCTTCCCGAACTACAACGTATTAAAGGGATGGGTTTTGCTCAAGCAATTGGTAGCAGATCTTTTGCCATTCGTGTTTGGTTAAATCCAGAACGCATGAGGGCTTATAATATTTCTGCACAAGATGTATTAAAGTCTATTGACGAGCAAAGTGTATTGGCTAGACCAGGTCGTGTGGGTTTGAGTTCGGGTAAAACTGCTCAATCACAAGAATATGTATTCACCTACAAAGGCTGGTACAATAAACCTGAGCAATATGAAGATATCGTTTTAAGGGCCAATGCAGATGGCGAGATATTAAAACTAAAAGACGTAGCTAAAGTTGAAGTGGGTTCCGAGTTTGTGGACATTTATTCCAATAAAGACGGACATCCTTCTGCTTCATTGGTATTAAAGCAAAATCCGGGAAGTAATGCAAAAATTGTAATTGAAGATGTAAAAGCAAAATTGGCAGAATTGAAAAAGGATTTTCCTCCAGGTATTGACTTTGAAATTAATTACGACGTTTCTAAATTTGTGGATGCCTCTATCGAAAAAGTATTACACACTTTAGTAGAAGCGTTTTTACTTGTCGCCTTTGTTGTATTTATCTTTTTAGGGGACTGGCGCTCCACCATTATTCCTATTTTGGCAGTTCCCGTTTCATTGATTGGTGCATTTGTATTCATGAATGCATTTGGTATCAGTATCAACTTGATTACTTTATTTGCATTGGTGCTCGCCATTGGTATCGTAGTGGATAACGCCATTGTAGTGGTAGAAGCAGTACACGTAAAAATGGAAGAAGAAAATTTATCGCCTTACCAAGCCGTACAAAAAGTAGTACTAGAAATTAGTGGTGCCATTATTGCAATCACATTAGTAATGGCTTCTGTGTTTATTCCAGTAAGCTTTATGACCGGCCCTGTTGGTGTTTTGTATCGTCAGTTCTCACTCACGATGGCTAGTTCGATTGTGATTTCAGGATTTGTGGCCTTAACACTTACACCTGTTTTATGCGCTATTTTACTTAAAAATACACATGGTCAACCCAAAAAGAAAACACCCATTAATCTTTTCTTAAACTGGTTCAATAAAAATTTTGATCGTGTAACTGGAAAATATGAAAAATTCCTTCGTTTAATTGTCAACAGACAAATCATCACTTTTGGTATTTTAATCATTTTTGGATTTGCTATTATGGGTGTGAATAAAGTTCTTCCTGCCGGATTTATTCCTAATGAAGATCAAGGACAAATTTATGCCATCATTCAAACGCCTCCCGGAACTACTTTGGAGCGTACCAATGAAATATCCAGAAAACTTCAATTGATTGCTAAAGAGGTAGAAGGTGTTGCCTCAGTAACTTCGCTTGCAGGCTATGAAATACTTACCGAAGGACGTGGTTCAAATGCAGGAACTTGTTTAATTAATTTAAAGGATTGGTCTGAACGAAAACACTCTGTAAAGGAAGTAATACATGAGCTTGAAGAAAAAGCTAAAGATCTTCCAGCAAATATCGAATACTTTGAACCGCCTGCGGTACCAGGTTATGGAACATCAGATGGGTTCTCGCTTCGTTTATTAGACAAAGGTAGTGATGTAGATTATCAAGAGTTTGATAAAGTGAATACCGTATTTGTGGAAGCACTTAAAAAACGAAAAGAACTCAGCGGCTTGTTTGCATTTTATTCTGCAAAATATCCGCAGTACGAGCTTTTTATTGATAACAATTTAGCCATGCAAAAAGGAGTATCTATTGGTGAAGCCATGGAAAATTTAAACATAATGGTGGGTAGTACTTATGAGCAAGGATTTATTCGATTTAACAATTACTACAAAGTATATACACAAGCTGCTCCAGAATTCAGAAAGCAACCTTCAGACATTTTAAATATGTTTATTAAAAATGATAAAGGGGAAATGGTTCCTTACTCTGCGTTCATGAGTATTAAAAAAACACAGGGTCCTAATGAGATAGCCAGGTACAATCTTTATATCTCTTCTTTAATCAATGGAGTACCTGCACAAGGTTATTCTTCGGGTGATGCGATTGATGCCATTAAAGAAGTAGCAAAAACAAGTTTACCAAGAGGATACGATATAGCATGGGAAGGTATTTCATTCGATGAATCAAAAAGAGGAAATGAAGCTCTCTACATTTTTATTGTCGTTATTTTCTTTGTTTACCTCATCTTAGCAGCGCAATATGAAAGTTTTATTTTGCCATTCGCAGTTTTGCTTTCTATCTTCCCTGGCATTTTCGGTTCATTCTTTTTATTAAAGGCAATGAATTTATCTAATGACGTGTATGCGCAGGTTGGACTCATTATGCTTGTTGGGTTGTTAGGTAAAAATGCCGTATTGATTGTTGAGTTTGCAGTACAAAAGAAAAATCAAGGTGCCACCGTTTTAGAAGCAGCCATTAGTGGAGCTAAAGCGCGATTCCGACCAATTTTAATGACTTCATTTGCATTTATTGCAGGTTTGATTCCTCTTGTGTTGGCAAAGGGTCCGGGTGCGGTTGGTAACCACACCATTGGTGCATCTGCTCTAGGTGGCATGTTGTTTGGAACCATTTTTGGCGTCATTGTTATTCCAGGTCTTTATTACATTTTCGCAAAACTTCAGGAAGGCCGATCACTTATTAAAAATGAAGATTTAAATCCCCTAACAGAAGACTTTGTAGAAAGTAGAGAAGATTCTGCACTTATTAAACTAATTAAAAATATCATCAAAAGCATAAGGAGGGATAAAAATGAAAATTAAATATTTAATCTTGCTTATTTGTGTTGGTTTTACTGCTTGTAAAATACCTGCACTCATTAGCAAACAAGAAAACAAAACAGTACCTGCATTTTATAATACAGTTCAAGATTCAACCAATATTGCATCTGTAAAATGGCGTCAGTACTTTACAGATCCCTATTTGATTGCCATTATTGATTCTGCATTAAAAAACAATCAGGAGTTAAATATTGCACTTCGTGAAATTGAAATGGACAAAAACGAAATTCAAGCACGTAAGGGAGAATATTTACCATTTGTAAATTTGGCTGGTGTGGCAGGCGTAGACAAAACAGGGAAATACACCTGGGATGGTCTTGCAGAAGAAGATTTAAAAGCAAGTCCAGAAAAAGGACCAAAATATATTGGCGATTTTAGAACTGGAATTTATGCCTCATGGGAAGTGGATGTTTGGAAAAAATTGAGGAATGCAAAAAAATCTGCAGTGGTGAAATATTTATCGACCATTGAAGGCAGGAACTTTATGGTGACCAATTTAATAGCAGAAATATCAAGTTCCTACTACGAATTATTGGCACTTGACAATATGATGTCAATTGTACAACAGAATATCGAATTGCAAAAAAATGCATTGCAAATGGTTAAGCTTGAAAAAGAGGCAGCTAAAGTATCTCAATTAGCCGTGAACCGATTTGATGCACAATTATTGCACACAAAAAATCTCCAATATGATATTCAACAGCAAATTGTAGAAACAGAAAATAAAATAAACTTTCTTGCAGGTAGATTCTCTAAGCATGTAGCTAGAACAAGTAAAGCTTTGAATGATATACCAGTAGAAATGGTACAAACTGGTATTCCTTCGCAGTTATTCTTAAATCGTCCTGATATTAGACAAGCTGAATTAACATTAGCGGCCTCTAAGTTAGATGTACAAGTTGCTAGAGCCAATTTTTATCCATCCTTCAGATTATCTGCAGGAACAGGCTTTACAGCCTTCAACCCTGGTTTTATATTTAGTCCAGAGTCTATGCTATATAATTTTGCTGGAGATGCAGTTGGGCCATTGATCAATAAAAATGGCATCAAAGCAGCTTATAAAAATGCAAATGAAAAGCAAATCATCTCGGCTTATGAATATGAACGCACCATTCTTAGTGCCTTTATTGAAGTAGCCAATCATTTGTCTTTAATAGACAATTATCAAAAAAGTTACGAGACCAAGTCTAAAGAAGTTGAAATTCTTAATCAGTCTGTAGATATCTCTAACAAATTGTTTATTTCTAGTAAAGCCGATTATATTGAAGTTTTACTAACACAACGTGAGGCATTGGATTCAAGAATTGAATTGATTGAAACTAAATTAAAGCAATTACAAGCTAAAGTAAATATATACCGCTCACTGGGCGGTGGTTGGAACTAAACTATTTACTTAGTCTTCTTTTTTAAAGGGTCTATGAAGTCAAATTCATAGACCCTTTTTTTGGGGTAAGTCCCGGCCAGGTTTTCACTAAAACAGGTTAAAAGAGGTGCAATAGGAGAAATATAAACCTATTTCAATATTTGATGATTATTAATCAAAGCTGCACGTAATTCTGGGTAGGAAACTTCTTGCGCTTGTACATTTTTATCAATGGCAATACTAGCCGCTATTGCTGCAGATTGACCTAACACCATAAACACAGGCTCCATTCGAATGGATCCATATGCAATATGGGAGGATGAAAGGCAAACGGGTATAAACAAATTAGTTGCCTCTGATTTTTTAGGGATGATTGATTTGTAGCTAATTGGAAAAGGGGCACTGACATGCGCTTCTACATTGCCTTCGTTTTTAACAAACCCATTTACATCTACGTACCTCTGAATGGGATGGGAGTCCATCTGATATGCCCCTAGGCCGATAGCATCTTCAGCTACTGCCAATGCCTCACAATTTCTTTGGGTCATCACATAATCACTCACCATTCTTCTAGCTTCACGAATATATAATTGGTCCGTCCAACCGCTATCTGAAATAAATTCGTCTTTGCATGTTCCCCATTCGGAAACCACATCACGCAATAAAATCTGTTGAAAAGCCCTTTTGATTATTGATATCTGTTTTTCGGTTGGGCATGGCAGAATTTATCCAAGGCACTAACGGATCTCCATAATCATACATATTACGAATGTCGCCTTTAGCGGCTTCATAATTGCGAAACAATAATTCATATTCTAATTCATTGTAACCAGCAGGTTTTTTGAAAGGAATGCGATTTTCAGGAAGATTGGTCAAAGTCATGCGATAACAATAAGCTTGAATTTTTTGATCGGCCTGACCATCCACCCCTGGCTTTTCAGCACTCACAAATGGCAATAATCCACTCTTTGGATTTCCCTTGACCAAGTAAGGACTCACGCCTTCTATAAAATTATGATGAATCCCGTTCCTAGATAATTTCTTTTGAAGTGTTAAATTAAAATTATTGGCTTGAACCCCGTTTAAAGATTCTCCATACTGACTATTTGATTCTCTGCCCACGGTATAGCTTACTTCAGATGCGGCCATCAAATCTCCTTCATAGGTGCAATCCATAAACATTTTACCCTGGTAGATTTGCCCCGTTTCCATCTGAATAGATTTTATAACTTGCTTTTCCTTTTTTATACCTGATTTTCGGTTTAATCTTTGATTATAAACAATATGAATATTAGATTCATTTTTTACCATTTCAAGAAATACTTTTAAAGCAACGGATGGCTCAAAAGCCCACATCGCATCCTCGTCAAAAGTATCGTAACCAACACCCTTATAGGCATCCCTTGTTTCCCAAATCCAATTTTCAGGCTTTAGATAATAGGTTTTGATATTTTGATAAAACTCACGAGAAACCCCTCCAATCGCTTGCTTGTTCCCAATATCCGTTTTGCCTAATCCTCCAGTGGTTAGTCCGCCAATTCGATTTGTAGGTTCAATTAAAATTACTTTTTTACCCATTCGAGAACATTGAATGGCAGCAGAAACACCAGCAGAAGTACCACCATAAATAACTACATCATACGATTGAATTATTTGAGCAGAAGCATTAATTGGACATAAAATAACGAAGTAAATAAAACCAAAGGCGAAGATATTCTTGAGGTTTGTAATAGGTTTTAAAAAAAGCATATTTTATTATATTAATGTAGTATTAAAATAGATCTCATCAACAAAGAAAATTGAAAATAGGAAAAAATAAATCAGATAAGAAAGACATTTTTTATAAACTAGCTATATCTGTTTTTAAAAACTGTTCCCATGGCAATCCGTCCGGACCAACCATAAGCATTTTGTTCGGCGAAAATTGTGTTTTAAATTTTCTCATACCATCTGTGATTGCTGCCTTACTTGATTTAACTTCTATTGCAATTATTTCATCTTGCTTTTTTAAAATAAAATCTACTTCTGCACTTCCTTCCCTCCAATAACTTAATTCAAAATGTTCAGTAAATGACTGATTTAATAAATGCGTACCAACCGCTGACTCCACTACACGGCCCCATTTTGCTGGATCTTTTTGAACCATTTCAAATGTATCAGCTGATTGTGCACTTATCAATGCGTTATTATAAACTTGAAATTTTGGACTTGACGACCTTTTTCGAATTGTATTATTTGCATATTTTTCAATACCTGTCAACAATCCTGCGGTATCTAATAAACTTAAATAATGCGATAATGTAGTAGTATTACCTTTAATGTGGGCTTTTCTATTCTAGACAACATCAATACATCTTTTAATATACTTGTCTCTATCAATGCGTCTTTGATGTATTGCTTCCATCTTGCCTCATCCTGAATCATTGTTGCAGCTCCTGGATACCCACCAAACCATGCATAGGTTGCTGCATCATAACCAAAAGCAGTTTCCATTTCTTGTAAACTCCAATGTCCCATGAATATTTTTTCAAATCTGCCTGCCAATGACTCCGTCAACCCTTCTTGTAATATTAATTTAGAAGATCCTAATAGCACTAATTTAATACCTGTGTTTTTTTGTGTATCCAGATCCCAAAGGGCTTTAACTGTTTCACTCCAATTTTTAATTTTTTGAATTTCATCAATAACTAGTAAAAATTCATTTGTACCTGAAGCTTGCTTTTTTACCCTTGCGACTTCCCATTGTTCAGTTAACCATACCGCATTTGAAGCCATTACCCCATCCGCTGACACTGAGTGAAATGGGAGGTTCATTTTAGTCAACATTTGCTGTACCATAGTTGATTTTCCTACCTGTCTTGGACCTAAAACCACTTGAATAAAGCGTCTTGGCTCTTCAAGTCTTTTTATAAGTGTCTGTAAATGTGCACGTTGGAACATTAATAATTATTTTACTCAATGAAATGAGTAAAATTACTCAATAGATTGAGTAATTCCAAAACAATTTTAATCACCAAGGTGACGAGGGATTACTGAAAGGTTATAATGCTTGGATTTTCCAATGATGGAGTAGTTTGTATTTATTTCACTTGGACATTGTAAAAGAAAAAAATGTAAATTGAAGCGTACCTAATGTATATAAAATGAAAAAAATATTGTTCTCCATTGGAATATTTGTATGTACTGTAATTGCAGAACCCCTTTTTGGCCAAGACGCTGCTATGATTTATCAAAAGCTTGATTCTATTGCAGTGATTGATCAAAAAGTAATGATGCCAATGCGAGATGGTATTCGCTTGGCGACTGATATTTATCGCCCCAAGGGGGAGGGTAAATACCCCGTTGTTTTTTCACGCACCCCCTATAATTTTAATACATGGGTAGATGGTAAAATGGTCACAGGACCCCTGCAAGCTGCTTACGAAGCGGTCAGCAGAGGATATGTTTACGTAGTTCAAAATGAGCGTGGCCGATTTTTCTCTGAAGGCGAGTGGGATATTTTAGGAACACCCATTACCGATGGATATGATGCACTTGAATGGATGAGTAAACAAAAATGGAGTAACGGCAAAGTTGGTTTGATTGGTTGTTCTTCTACTGCTGAATGGCAGATGGCGGTTGCTTCTCAAAACCACCCTGCTTTGGCTGCGATGGTGGCACAAGGTTTTGGAGCAGGCGTAGGTCGCGTAGGTAAATTTATGGAACAAGGCAACTGGTACCGAGGTGGTGCGCAACAAATGTTATTTACTTCTTGGTTATATGGAACACAACACGATAAAATGGCCCCGGTTTTACCAAAAGGCATACAACAAAATGACTTACTGCGTATTCAAAAGTTTTATGACATGGCACCTGAAATGCCTAAAGTAGATTGGGCACTAGGTTTAAAACATTTACCAGTGCAAGACATCATCAAAAATGCGCAAGGTGCTGATGGTATTTACGAAAAAATGATTGTAAGAAAACCAAACGATCCAGCTTGGTTCAATGGCGGATTGTATCATGATAATATGTCATTGGAAGTTCCTGCATATTGGTTTGTTAGCTGGTACGATGTTTCATCTGCCCCAAATATTGCTTTATTTAATCATGTGCGTAATGCAGCTAAATCAAAAAATGTAGCCGATAATCAATACCTAGTGATTGCGCCTGTTTTACACTGCTCTTACAAGCGCGCCACTGAAAATACAATTGTAGGTGAACGTAGTGTGGGTGATGCTCGATTAAACTACGATGAATTAACATGGGGTTGGTTTGATATGTTATTGAAGGAACAGCAAAAT
>RFZW01000240.1 GCA_009920495.1 Chitinophagia bacterium | reverse complement strand
TTTTGCAGCTTTCATCATTAATTCCACTTCAGTAAAAGTGCGTGCCATTGGTTTTTCAACATACACATGCTTGCCTAAACTAAGTGCCATCATAGTGATTGCAAAGTGTGAGTGATCCGGTACACCAATACTTACTGCTTCAATTTGACTTCCCATTTTATCAAACATTTGACGGAAGTCCTGAAAGCGAGGAACATTAGGAAACATTTTTAATACTTCAAGCGTTTGAGGTCCGCCCATATCGGTATCACAAAATGCAACAAAATTTGCCAACCCTGATTCATGGAATTTCATAAGGTCATTCGCTCCTTGATTTCCAATTCCAATACAGGCAAGATTTACTTTTTCGCCAGCTTTTAATCCCGTGGATGCCTTCGTTAAAATTGTTGGGAAAGCAGAGGCTGCAGAAATGAGCGCCGAATTTTTTAAAAACGAACGCCTTGAATTTGATTTCAATGTCATTTATTTAAATATTATTAATAATGATTAACCTCTTAAAAATAAGGCTTTTTTTAAAACAAACGTTGAGATTGTGATAAAGCTTATTCAATAAAGAGGGGGTAGACATAGAAACTTAATTTTAATTGGTTAACTTCAAAACTACAAATCGCCACCTTATGAGAATTACAATAAAAACATTGCTTTTTTTATTAATAAGCGTTACCGGCATAGCCCAGCAAAAATCAAGCACGCCTAATATCGTGTTGATATTTATGGACGATATGGGCTATGGCGATTTGTCTTGTTATGGTGCTTTAGATATTAATACACCCAATATTGATCAGTTGGCTAGTGAAGGAATCAGGTTCACTAATTTTTTATCAAGTCAGGCCGTGTGCAGTGCCTCAAGGGCCTCCATCATGACTGGTTGTTATGCCAATCGGGTGGGCATTAGTGGTGCCTTATTTCCAGGAAGCAAAGTGGGACTGGCTTCTAATGAAATGACGATGGCTGAATTATTAAAACAAAAAAATTACGCTACTGCAATTTATGGCAAATGGCATTTGGGTGATGCCAAACAATTTTTACCATTACAACAAGGATTTGATGAGTATTTGGGTATCCCTTATTCAAATGACATGTGGCCAGTAAATTATGACGGAACTCCGGCAGACAGTACAAGTAGCAAATCAAAATTGCCGCAATTGCCATTAATTAAAAACAATGACAAGTGGCTTGAGATAAAAACATTAGAAGATCAATCCACTTTAACGGAAAGATATACAACAGCCGCTGAAGCTTTTATTAAAAAAAATAAAAACAAACCCTTCTTCTTATACTTGCCGCATTCAATGCCACATGTACCCATTAATGCATCCCCTGCTTTTAGAGGAAAAAGTAAACAAGGATTATATGGAGATGTAATTCAAGAAATTGATGCATCGGTTGGTCGTATCTTAAAAACAATAAAAGAAAATGGACTTGATAATAATACCCTTGTGATTTTTACAAGCGATAATGGACCATGGATTAATTATGGAAATCATGCTGGATCTACTGGCGGATTAAGAGAAGGCAAGGGTACTTCATTTGAAGGAGGACAACGTGTACCAGGTATTATAAGATGGAAGGGAACCATACAACCTAATATTGTTAGCAACCAACTGGCTTCCACGATTGATTTATTTCCAACCATTGCTGCAATTACAAAAGCATCCTTGCCAAATAAAAAAATTGATGGTGTAAGTATTCTACCCATTTTACAAGGCGATAAGAATGCAACACCACGAAAAACTTTTTTATACTATTATCGTAAAAATTCATTGGAGGCCGTGCGTATTGATAATTGGAAATTAGTTTTTGCACACCCATCTAGATCTTATTTAAATCAATTACCTGGAATGAATGGCTATCCAGGAAAAGCACCAGAGGATGTAGCTATGCCCTTGGC
>RFZW01000239.1 GCA_009920495.1 Chitinophagia bacterium | reverse complement strand
TAAGCATTCTGCTTACTATATTTGAATGGAAGAATTAAGGAAAATATGAAGCATCATTTTATTGCAGTAGAGGGAAATATTGGCGCAGGAAAAACAACATTATCACAATTGTTATCACAACATTATAATTCAAAATTAATGTTGGAAGAATTTGCGGAAAATCCATTTTTGACTAAATTTTACGAAAATCCAAAACAATACGCTTTTCCACTTGAATTATTTTTTTTAGCAGAACGATTTAAACAACAACAGGATTTAATTAAGACCGCGGATTTATTTCAATCAGTGACGATTTCGGATTATTTATTTACAAAATGTTTGTTATTTGCTAAAGTAAATTTGCCAGAGGAAGAATACAGATTGTATCAAAAAATGTATGATGTTTTCAGCCAACAACTTACGCAGCCAGATATATTAATTTACTTACATGCCCCTGTAAATAAGTTGCAATCCAATATAAAAAAGCGGAATCGCAAATTTGAACAATCTATTCCCGATGAATACCTTTTTAAACTTCAAGAAACTTATACCAGCTATATAAAACAACATAATATAAAAACGATATTTGTGGACGCAAGTAACGCTGATTTTTTATACAATGAAGCACATTTCAAATTGATCACGGATGCACTTGAAAAGGATTTGGAAGAAGGGCAACATTTTATTAACCTACCCTAATGGAAACCATACAAAGCCCAGTTAAACAGTTGAATGATCCTTTGGGTGCTTTGCGCATTTCCGAGTTTAGAAACTTAATGATTGGGCGTTTTTTATTTATCATGGGATTAAGAATGATGGGAACGCTGGTCGGCTGGTGGATTTACGAATTAACCAATGCCCCTTTTGCTATTGGACTTATCGGATTAGCCGAAGTAATCCCAGCCGTTTCACTCGCTTTATACGCTGGTCATGTCATTGACAAAAGTGAAAAAAGAAAACTTTTATTAAGGGGCGTTATTTTATATTGGTGCTGTGCACTTATTTTACTTTTTTTATCCATGGACATTGGATCACTTAAATTGACTTCCTTACAAATAGCGATTGGTATCTATTTCATTGTTTTTTGTACGGGCATTATTCGCTCTTTTACAGGCCCTAGTTTTGGAACCATTATTGGCGCAGTGGTACCCAAAAACTTATTACAAAATGCCACCACATGGAGCCAAGGCATTTGGTTGAGTGCTTCCGTCTTAGGACACGCCATTGTAGGATTTATCATTGCAGGCTTTGGCCACACGGGTTCATTAATCGTGGTCGTAAGCTTGGTGGGAATTGGATATGGCTTTATTGCCATGATTAAATCCAAACCACCACACGCAGACGTAGTGGATCAAAAAACACTAGAGAGCGTAAAAGAAGGGCTACGTTTTGTATTTAATTCAAAAGAAGTATTGGGGGCTTTATCACTTGATTTATTCGCTGTTTTATTTGGCGGTGCCGTAGCCATGATTCCTGTTTTTGCAAAAGATATTTTAAAAGTGGGACCCATTGGCTTTGGTTGGCTCAATGCAGCTTCAGATATAGGCGCAATTATTATCATTTTGATTATCACGATATTCCCTGCAAATCGCGGTCAAGGAAAAAAATTATTACTAGCCGTTGCAGGGTTTGGTGTATGTATTATTGTTTTTGCATTATCTAAAATATTCTGGCTGTCCTTTGTCATGTTATTATTAAGTGGCATTTTGGATGGATTCAGTATGATTGTCAGAGGCACCATTGTGCAACTTAAAACACCCGATCATATGCGTGGCAGGGTGATGAGCGTTAATTCCATGTTTATTAATAGCAGTAATGAATTAGGGCAATTTGAAAGTGGAGTTGCAGCAAAAGCAATGGGCGTTATACCTTCCGTTATATTTGGAGGTGCCATGACTTTATTCGTTGTTGGTGTAACCTGGTTTAAAGCGCCTGCTTTAAAGAAAATGGAATATTAAAAAGAAGGATAC
>RFZW01000238.1 GCA_009920495.1 Chitinophagia bacterium | reverse complement strand
ATGCCAAGTTATTATCATGCTTCCCCATAAGTAGTATGGTTAACAATTGTTCCGGGAAAAAAAACATAATACTGCCACTAAACAAACAAAAAATGGATAACAAAATATTTTGTTGTTTTTTTAATCGCTTCCATTCTTTAAATCCCAATTGATGCGTGCCTGCAGCATGGGGCATCACGGCCGATCCATAGGCATTCACCAACATCCTAAAACTTGAAATTAACTTATCTACAAAGCCATAAGCAGATAAATACAATGGAGTTACAAAGGAAGGTATTGCGAATAAAAATAAAGACTGTTGTAAATGCACTGTTAATCCATTACCCAATACCAAACTGTTTGTTTTTAATAACTCGAGTAACTTGTCAGTGCTGGGGTAATATTCGGATAAGCCTTCTTGGAAAAATATACTTTTCAAATAAAATGCATTGAGTAATAACATGACTATTCCAGTTCCTAATAAACTGATTTGAATAATATACGCACTATCTCGCATTATATAAATCAATAGCAGTAAAATCAATCTAAAAAATAAGTTGATGAAAGTATACTTATTGATATTATAAGTCGCTATTAAATAAAATTGCGGATTAATAAACTCTGCTAGTATCATTGGGAGTATCATAAAATAATACACCCCATTTTTAATAAAGATGGGTAAGGTAGATACAATAACAATAGCAATTAGCAAGGGTATGAATCGCATAGCCATGGTATTAGCTATTACCCTTTTTTTATCTTCTATTGTGATTGCCTTTTTTATTTCAACCATGCTTGTTTGCATGGTGCCATAGTTAACAAATATTGCTATGAGTGAACCAAAGGACAATGCTAAAAAATATACCCCTAGTTTTTCTGCATTAATATGATGTACCAATATAGGTATAACCATTAACTGAAATACAGCATTGGTAATACTGAATATTAGTAACGATACAAATTGATTAATAGTGGGAAAGTGTAACTTCATTTATTTTTATACAATTACAATTGTATTTTTTATTTTGCTGATACTATTGTTTGATCTTCTTAATCGGATATTATTCGGGTGTATTAATTACTTTAATGATTAAACTTCCCATTGACCATGATTCATCACACATTTGATCAGCAACATTTTTTTGAACCAATAAATCTCTAAAATTGATACGCACTTTTGAGGCACTGTGCTTTATTGTTTTATTTATTTTATACACAGAAGTTTTAAATACATCTGTCATATGACAAATGCCTGCAATATCCAGATAAGCGCCAGTTTTTGGAGGATTATTTATCATCCCATATTCTGCCGGATAGGATTGGTACAAACAATAAATTGCGTTACAAGGTGTATTTGAAAATGTAGCATTTAAAACCGTGGTTCCATCCATATTGATATTCCAAATATCTGGGCCATCTATCCCGCCATAGTTATTGTTGCCATCCCAACTATCATGAAACCTAGGTTCAGCAATAATTTCGATGGCTTGGTGTGTTGGCAAATTTTCTAGATCAATCGTAAAACCTCCTTTGTTATATCGACCTATTAAGTATTCGCCATTGTTTTTGTATAAGATAGCGCCAGTTAGTTTATCAGTTACACCGGTTTTAAAATTGTTATTATACACCACCGCCTCATTATATCCCGATTTTACACAACCCATTGTTAGCGTAATAGCAGTTAAAATGGTAAATAATTGCGCTTTTCTTTTGAATGTTAGATGCTGCATAATTGAATTATATTAGAATGGGAATTCGTTAATTGAATTTTGATATTACGTTTTTTTATAATGCTTCGCCTTTCTTAGTCACATTTTTGACATGCAAATGACTAAAAGACAAAGGTTTATCAGTATAAAACAAAAATATTCTAATTATTAATAACCACCTAAAATTGAAGATTAATTAATGGCTTTTTGAGCGGCATCGGGGGCTGTCTGCGCTCCCTTAAAAGTAAGGAAACTATATGAT
>RFZW01000237.1 GCA_009920495.1 Chitinophagia bacterium | reverse complement strand
AACTTAAAAGATAATTTTGGTGGTAATTCCATTTGGGTTAAAGGATCATCGAAGGTGATGTGCCATTTAGGCCTCGCCCACCAGCTCGGCCAGTTGTGTAGTTTAAAAGCTTGAACGTGCTAATTTTTAGGGCAGATTATAATTTTAATAAAGATAAACAGATTGGCAAAAAAAGCTTCCATGACATAAGTTACAGTACCAACAAAGTAACAGTCAAAGGAAGTCGAGATGAATGTAATTGAAAATATTAATGCTGTAAATAGTGAAAAAATTAAACGTTGGAATCGTATGGAAACATCGGAAAAACTTCATGAATATAAAATTTTAAAAAAATCTGGTCAATCACAAAGAGAAATTGCCAAAAATATTTCTGTACCTCGTACAACTTTACAGTCATGGGTTAAATATAGAGAATCCCTAGATGCACTTGCTGAAGTCATTGAATTTTTTGAAAGTACAATTGGTCTTGCCATTTTGCATAGGTTAATTGCTGCTCTTCATGTTGTCTTTGCTGAGTGTGGTGCATGTGGTGTTCGCCTAATTAGCTTGTTTCTTAAATTGAGTAAATTAGATAGATTTGTAGCGAGTTCAGAAGAATCTCAAAGAAAAATTAATGTGAATATTGAAGAAATTATTGTGAAACATGCAAAGGAAGAAACTGCTCGTTTGGCTAAATTACAACCAAAAAAGAATATTACAGTTGCTCAAGATGAAACTTTTACTGGTGGTCTATGTCTTGTAGGAATAGATCTTGTCAGTGGTTTTATTTTGTTGGAAAAAGCAGTTGAGTCAAGAGATGCATATACATGGACTTCATGTATGCAAGAAGCAATGAGTGGATTTCAAGTAACAATTGTGCAGTCTACTAGTGATGAAGCTAAAGGAATTATTTCACATGTTGAAAATGATCTTTCAGCCCATCATTCTCCGGATCTTTTTCATGTACAACAGGCTTTATCTAAGGCTGTTTCAGCACCTATTTCTGCTAAAATAAGAGGACTTGAAAATGAGTCAAGAAATGCTCTAGAAGATTTAAATAAAGCTAAACTAAAACAGGAAAATCAAGTACAAAATAATATAAAAAAACAGGCCATTTCAAATGAAATTGAAATAAAAATATTAACTGCTCTTCACCTTGAAGCAGAGAATGAAAAAAATCGTTTAAAGCAAAAACAAACAGAAATAAGAGCAGCTATCAAAGGAATTGGTACAGATTATCATTTGATTAACATTGAAAATGGTAAGAGAGTTACTTCTAGTGTCATAACGCCTTTAATTGAGGAAAAAATTAAGGCTATAAAAAAAATTGCTGAGGAAGAAGGATTCCGTGAATCATCATTAAATCTTATTGATAAGGCCAGTCGTGTTGTCCCAAAAATGACTTCAACCATTGATTTTGTCTCAAATTATATACGCCGAGAAATTGACAAATTATCTCTTAATGCCTCTGAAAAATTGGCCGTACATGAGATTTTAATACCTGCTTTTTATTATGATTTAAATAAAAAAAGTATGATTGAAAATAAATGCTCTGAACTTGTTAATATTTTTCAAAGATCCAGTTCGTGTGTTGAAGGGCGAAATGGCGTAATTTCATTTAAACATCATCAATTACATGATATGAGTGAACGAAAGAGGGGAGTGATGACTGCAATACATAATTTTTTCAATCTCAGAAAAGATAAAAAAACAGCGGCAGAACGATTTTTTGAAAACAAACCAGCGGATCTTTTTCAAAAAGTATTGGATTCCATTAGTATTCCAGCCAGACCTCTTAGCCCGCCAAGAAAAATTTTTGGAGGAAATGTTGCGGCTGCTTTTTGAAACCTAAGTGGCCGAGCTCGTGGGCGAGGCCTTATTTTCGTTTTTAACTGGTTTTTCTCGCGCCTCAATTGCTGTTGAATCTCTCGACACATTATGCACAATAACATCTTCATGGGATTTTTTTAT
>RFZW01000236.1 GCA_009920495.1 Chitinophagia bacterium | reverse complement strand
GGATGTCTAGTGGCAAATAAACACCTGCCTTAGCTGCAAAAGATTCGAAATAGGGTTTGATACGTGCATTTTGCCAAGCCGCATGGTTTTCAAAAGAAGTTGACTGAACCACGAGGTAACAAATAAGACCAATCAGAAATGCTCGAGTAAAGCCAAATAAACCACCCATGAGAATATTGGGAAATGTAAGCCCTGTATATTTAATAAACTTATTAAGAATTGCAATCACACCCATTGAGGCAATAAGTACAGCGATAAAAATAAGAATGTAAGCAGCTAAACCTCGAATTGACTCAGTATCAATCCAGTTAAGTTTTGAAGCTAGGATAGGTGAAAAAGATTGCGCTAAATAAAAAGCAAAAAACCAAGCAATGATTGCTAGAAGTTCTCGCACGAATCCTCGGTAGCAACCAAGGAGAGTAGATATGATGACGATGATAAAAAAACCATAATCAACAAATGTCATCAACTAATCTTCTTGATAATACCAATGACGCCAGCATTCTTAAGTTTAAGCATTGTTTCTCTGGCAAGCGCTTCTGTTTTAAACTCATCTGTAATTAAACGCAATTTATCTACTCCATTGATCTTAATAGTTTCAATTTTAGTTTGAATGCCTAATTGATTCATTTTTTGTTGGAGAGATTGAATCTTTTTATTTTCTGAAAAAATACCTAGCTGAACATAAAGTCCGCTATTTGATATTGTTACTATTTCAGTCTCATTTTTTGCTTTTGCATCACTACTAGGTGTTATGTCTTTTTTGATTTGAGGTGGTGTGACTTCTGGAATTTCTTGCTTGGGCTCTGGAGGTTTAATAGTATCGACAGCACTTTCATTTACAACAGGGGAGCTTTCCATAGAAATTTTGATAGGTTCTGTGGGGCCTTCTTGATTGCGATTTTTTAGTACGAACGGCGCTGATATTAGAAGAATAAACAAAATAACGCTAGCACCTAAAAGCCTCTTCTTGGCTTGACTAATCAGCTTATCTTCTTGGGGTTGTATTAAATTGTCTTCGCTCATAACTTAGGAATAAGTTTCATAATATCGGCTACAGTAAAAAAAGAACCGAATACGATTATTCTATCATTGCTAGACACTTCCTTGGACGCAAATTGATATGCTTCTTGAATGTTTTTAAATGATTTCACTAGAGCAGCTGGGTTGGTATTTTTGATAGCACCAGAAATGGTGCCGAGGTCTGCTGCCCTATCGTGCTGAATTTCAGCAATACACCAATAATCAATATCATGAATGAGCGCTTTAATCACACCTAGAATATCTTTATCTTTAAGAATTGAAAATACCGCAACTGTTTTTCCGTTTACGGCGTGGGCTTTTAAGTTATGGCTAAGTGATAAAGCTGCTTGTGGATTGTGTGCAACATCAAAAACTAAGGAAGGATTGCCTTGAACTTCCTCAAAACGTCCAGGCAATAAAGCTGATGCAATTCCTTTTTGAATTGCACTTTCATTTAATGGCAATTTATCCTCAAGTGTTTTTGTAGCCATTAAAGCGCTTGTTGCATTGTGAAGCTGAAACGTTCCTTGTAATTTAGGAAGCGGTACATTCATCACAAAGGATGATTCAATTAAAAAATCAAACGAATCATGATGTGCCTCATAACCAAAATGTTGGCCTATTAATTTTAAAGGGGCCTGAATAGATTCACAATATTCAATCAAAGAATGAGGTGGATTTATGTCGCCACAAATAGCCGGTTTATGAGGCCGATAAATGCCTGCTTTCTCAAACCCAATTGCTTCACGTGTATGGCCAAGATAATCCATATGATCAAGATCGACAGTCGTAACAATTGCACAGTCAGAATCAAAAACATTTACTGCGTCTAATCTGCCACCTAAACCTACTTCAAGAATAATAATATCAGTGCATGCTTCTGAAAAAATAATCATGGCTGCGAGTGTGCCGTATTCAAAATAAGTA
>RFZW01000235.1 GCA_009920495.1 Chitinophagia bacterium | reverse complement strand
ATTTATTAAACACCCACAACATAATGGATACCAAGCTAATTTAAGTAATTACACAGGACTCTATATCTTGCCAGAATGGCATTTGACTGCGGTGAGCGTCATGGATGATGAAAAAGAAATTTGGAGTGCTGAATTTGGTGGAGGTAGTACTGCTGAAAATCCATTTTTTACTTTTGATACACAAAAAATTAAAGGCGATTTAAAAGTCATAGCAGTCGATTCACAGGGCAAGCAATACGTTAATAAGCCCTCATTAATAAATTAAGGAGATAATTTGAAAAAGTATTTAGCAATAGTGGCGGCCGTTCTTGTTGCGGGATTGGTGGGAGCTGTTTTATTGTTTGGTAACAATTATAAACATGATAATAGACCAATCATTGCCGATTTAAAAAAACATAACGAAGTTATGGCTGTGTGTATGAAGACATCATTAGACAAGCATCCCGGTGCTATTATAGAAATCGAAATGGAAACAGAAGATGGCCGACCTATCTTTGATATCGATATTCAAGCTGCGGATGGCAAACATTGGGAAATCGAATGTGATGCAGAATTAGCCACTGTGATTGAAGATAATGTAGATAAAGATTAATTCCCCAGCTGTTTTTAAAAAGCCACTTTTTTAAGTGGCTTTTTTATTTGGAGATAAAAACTTTTGACATGATTGAAAATCTTAGTTTATAATGATAATCATTCTCATTTAGAAATTAAGAGGAAACATGAAAAAATTATTATTTACATCTAGTTTGTTACTCTCAGGGCTTGTATTCGCAGCCGATCAAGAAGTGACATTAGTTATTGAAAATCACCAAATGAAGCCCAGCACGATCGAGATTCCTGCAGATAAGAAGATAAAGCTCATTATGATCAATAAAGACAGTTCGCCAGAAGAATTCGAGAGCTATGATTTGGCGCGTGAAAAGATTGTGCCGGCAAATTCAACTACTGATTTATATATCGGACCTTTAAAGCCAGGTCGCTATGAATTTCATGGTGAATTGAATCCAAAGACAGCCAAGGGAGAAGTCGTTGTTAAATAAGTCTAAATTATTATTTACTTTGACTCTGCTTGCCTCTGCCCATGTATTTGCGGGCCCAGCTGACTATATGTATTTACCTGTTATTACCAAAGGCGAAAGAGAAATTGATTTTAAGTATGGCACTTCAAAAAATGAAGAAGGAGTGCGTAAGAGCGTGTCTAAATTAGGCTTAGGATATGCGCCAACAGATTATTGGTTTACAGAAGTTTATGCAACACGGGAAAAGGAAGGTGAAGCTGGGCTCACTATTGCTGAATGGGAAAATAAATTTCAATTTACTGAAACGGGAAAATACCCTTTTGAGATTGGTATGATTACCGAGATTGAGGTGCCATTACAAAAACATAATCCTTATGAGTTAAAAATAGGGCCATTATTTCAAACAGAAGTAAATCGGCTGCAATTGAACGGCAATTTTTTATTTGAGCGTAAATTTGGACCTAATCCAGAAAATGAAAAATATGTCACAGAATTAGGCTACCAATTTCAAACAAAATACCGTTATCGAAAAGAATTTGAATTTGGCGTGCAAGGATTTGGCGAAGTTGGCGAATGGAATTCTTGGGATAATCATAGAAACCAAAATCACCGATGGGGTCCTGCAGTCTTTGGTAAATTAAATGTAGGATCTGCCCAAAAATTTAAATACAACGCAGCTATTTTATACGGTTTAAGTGATGCAGCGCCTGATCACACATACCGTATGCAATTAGAATATGAGTTCTAAGCTTTTTTAAACTTAGTATCTCATGATGGCTGATATAATAACGCCATAAATAAAAGCTACATTTAATGTTCAAAAAAAATTATTTCAAGTTAATTATTGTAGCTATTGCTGCACTTCTTCTGGGCATTACGATTGCTGGTCGTCATTATATTCCGCCAGATGAAACACGTTATTTATCTGTTGCTTGGGATATGTGGCTTCATCATGATTTT
>RFZW01000234.1 GCA_009920495.1 Chitinophagia bacterium | reverse complement strand
ATTTGCCGTATTTAGCGAAGTGTATTATAAGTTAGGATGGAAAGCATATATCGACGAAGTTGAATCACCCATCATTAAAACAAATTATGTTTTAAGAGGCTTAGTGATCCCAGCTGGTAAACACAATATTCGTTTCGAGTTCAAGCCAAGCTCCATTACAATGGCGCAAAGAGCATCTGCCTTTGCTTCCATCATCTTATGGGGATTGCTTATTGGATTAATCATTAAATCATTCAAGAAAGAAAATTCACTTTCTTAAAAGTTAATTCGCCTGAATGATATTATCAATTATTATATGTAGTTACAACAGAGCAAGCTATATCAGTGATGCATTGACAAGTTTATATCTTCAATCCGCTGGGCTTAATGAATTTGAAGTAATTATTGTAGATAATAATTCAACAGACAATACCAAGGACGTATACGCACAATGGAGGCATACAAATACAAACGGACAATTTACTTTTATCAGCGAAACAAAACAAGGTGCATCTTTTGCACGCAATACAGGTGCAACTATTGCCAAAGGGGAATGGGTTTGTTTTATGGATGATGATGCCGTGGCTACGCCTAATTATGTTGAAAATATTTTAAAACATATCCAGAATAAACCGGATGCAGTGGGTTTTGGGGGGCGCATTATTCCGAAATATATTCCAGCTGAACCTAAATGGATGAGTTACTACGTTTCCTCCCTTGTAGGTAATTTTAACTATGCTCCTATCGCCTGCGCTTTTGAAAATGGGAAGTACCCACTTGAATCAAATATGATCGTTAAAAAATCAGTGTATGAACAAATTGGCGGCTTTAATGTGAATTTACCTGGTGTAGTTGGGACTTTAAGAATTGGCGGTGAAGGAAAGGAATTATTTTATAAAATACTTGCACTAGGTCATATAATTTATTACGACCCAGCTATTTGTGTGCATCATGTTGTGGAGGTGAAAAAATTGACCTCGGAATATATGTACCGCGTAGCTAGCGGTATTGGTCGTGGTGAAAAAACTAGAACCTCCGCAATTTCAAAAACCGCTTATTTGATAAAAGTAATGGAGTATTTTTTAAAATTAGGAGCAGCTATAATATTAGGATTCAAATATGCCTTACAATTTACGCCAAGTAAAATATGGCCGATAATAAAATTTAGGATTGACGCATTAAAAGGACTCTTAGGATAACATCATATAAACGATAATATAATGAACGAGCTTAGAGATTATTTTGAACACAACGAAAAAAGATTGATTAATAAATTTGATCATTATTTTGATGTGTATGATCGATATTTTAATCAATATAGAAATAAAAAAATAACAATTGTTGAAATTGGTGTTTACCAAGGTGGGAGTCTTCAAATGTGGCGAAAATATTTTGGCCCAGAAGCAACTATTTGGGGAATTGATATTGATCCAAGATGCAAGCAATTAGAAGATGAGAATACCCATATACTCATTGGCTCACAAGAGGATCGCCATTTTCTTAGATCAATCATCGACAAGATTGGACCCATCGATATTTTAATTGATGATGGCGGGCATACACAGGACCAACAAATCGTATCCTTTGAAGAATTATACAAGCATATCAATATCGGTGGTATTTATTTATGCGAGGATGTGCATACTTCCTATATGAATGCATACGGTGGTGGTCATAAAAGAAATGGCACATTTATTGAATATACTAAATCGTTAATTGATCAATTAAACGCGCATTATACAGAACAACCCAATTTTGTGGTGGATGATTTTACCAAAACTACCAATACAATACATTATTATGATAGTATTGTTTTATTTGAGAAAAGAGCAATGGTAAAACCAAGTTCTAAAATGACTGGTCAGTGGTCATTTGAATACGATAAGTCAAAAAAGACTTTTGCAGAAAAATTTAAATTTCACCTTTTAGTTAGGACTAATAAAGTGTTACAAACTTTAAAATTAAAAGGCATTTTTATAGACGAAATGCTAAGACTTAGTA
>RFZW01000233.1 GCA_009920495.1 Chitinophagia bacterium | reverse complement strand
AAAAATTCATTAAAAAATACCAACCAGATCAGCTTTAGCTTTCCTAATGATGTGGACACGAACAACTACAAGCAAAAAGGCTTTACTGATATTTTAATTTTACCAGAATTCAAAAAGAATGAAAAAACGGATTATATATTAAGGTCTCAAAAATCAATGGGACTCATGTTACAGGAAAGCATTAGTAATAAAATTAATAAGGCGATTGAAGATCAAATGTTGCAGGATGCTGGAATTAAACAAAGTATTTTAGATTCAATACACACTGCATCTAATGTTGCAGAATTAAAAGCCTACGAGGACAAAGGAAAATCAAGTAAGGAAAGTAATGCAGGCTTAGCTATGGGTATTGGATATGCCAGTGGTTTACTTATATATTTAACCATGTTTATTTATGGTGCCATGGTTATGCGTGGTGTAATGGAAGAAAAAACAAACCGTATCGCCGAAGTTATTATTAGTAGTGTAAAACCTTTTGAATTAATGATGGGTAAAATCATAGGCATTGGCGCTGTAGGATTAACCCAATTTATTTTATGGATTGTATTAATTATAAGTTTAACAAGTGTTGCTATGGGATTTTTACCTGCAGATGTGCAAACACAAGTTGCGGCTTTACAACAAAGCAATGGCCAAATGGCAGGTGGCATGGCACAAGCGAGCGAATCGGCAGTGAAAATATATAATATGCAGCACACCATTGCTACTGCAAATTGGCCTTTAATCATTGGTTGCTTTATATTTTACTTTATTGGAGGATATTTATTTTATGCTGCACTTTTTGCTGCTGTCGGAAGTACAGTAAATGAGGATCCACAAGATGCACAAAGTTTAATGTTCCCGATTACCATGCCGCTTATTTTTTCGTATGTGATTACGACTATGGTGACACAAAATCCAAATACCCCTATTGCTTTTTGGGCCAGTATTATACCATTTAGTTCGCCCATGGTCATGATGGCAAGAGTAGCCTATGGCGTACCAAGTGCCGTATCGTATTGGGAATTAATTTTAAGTATGGCAGTATTAGTGGGTGGATTTATTTTTACCACTTGGCTTAGTGGCCGTATTTACCGCACAGGTATATTATTGTATGGTAAAAAAGTGACTTGGAAACTAATGTTCAAATGGGCATTTAAGAAAGGCTAAGGCGAACAAGGAATTAAGTTATTATAATGCGATACGCACATTCACAAGATTGATCTTGCTATTTAATACATAATCAATGGAAGGTTGTAAAGTAATTTCCTTTTGACCTCCAGTACCATAAGCATTTGCCTGATCCAAGCGACTATTACTATTATACATATCACGAAGTCCTACATCTAATCTGAAAGTTAAATCATTTGCCAATTTAGCATTGTTCATGCCAGGAATATTAAATGGCAATTTCAATCCCCTAGCACGATAGCTGGTTCCGAAAATCCATTCTTTACTATTATTTTCACTTAATTGGTAATCCACCAAACTTAAAGCTAATAAACGGCTCTTCTTATATTCAAAGCGTAATGACCATTGCGTTACTGTTGTTATGTTAACACCAATTAATGGTTCCATTCTTTCACTAATGGTAATATTAGGAATCAAGAAATAAGGAATATAGTTACCGCTGATTGGATCCAAGAACGAAGGCGCTCCTAAAAATAATCTGTCCACATACATCAACGAACTCGCAAAGCTATTCATGGATAAATTTCCATTATAACCATGTGACAATGAAATGTTAGTGAAAAAATTAGACAGTGGTTTTATTTTAGATAATCCATTATATAAAATATTCCAATTAGGCATGGGCAGCATTCCTGAAAATGGATTTGAACGTATGTTACTATTGTTTTGATTCAACAATGCAACCGATTCTTTATCCTTACCCGTATATGCTGCTATAAATGCTGGTATTAAAACATCCTGTGAATACTTGCCATAACCAATTGCATATCCATTAGGATCCTTTTTATTATCCCAATAAGGATTTTTCTCCGCTACCCTATTTGAAATGCG
>RFZW01000232.1 GCA_009920495.1 Chitinophagia bacterium | reverse complement strand
CTCCGGAAATGAATTAATAAAAACTAGCAACTGCTACTTATTTATTTTTTCATTTTAATTTAAAAACATGTTTTTAATCAACAGAAAAATGCTGTTACTGTTATATTTAACAGTAACAAGTGTTCACATTTTCGGGCAATCCGATACCGCAAAAAAAGCATTACCTGATGTGGTAGTTTTTGCAAATAAATTTCCTGCACTTTCAAAAAATATTGTGCAAAAGGTAGATTTTATCACCGATAAAAATGCAATTAATCAACAGGCGAACACGGGCGACATTTTAACACAATCAGGTCAGGTATTTGTTCAAAAAAGTCAATCAGGTGGTGGAAGTCCTGTGATTCGTGGCTTTGAGGCCAGTCGCGTATTATTAATGGTAGACGGGGTAAGATTAAATAATGCAATTTTCAGAGGAGGCCATTTGCAAAATATCATTACTATTGACAATATGATATTAGATAGGGTGGAAGTGATTTACGGACCTTCCTCCACTTTGTATGGCAGTGATGCCTTAGGTGGTGTAGTCAATATGTTTACAAAAAAACCAATTTTAACAACCAATACCAATTGGAAAACAAATGCGAATTTGATCCAACGGTATGCTTCAGGGCAAAATGAAAATAGAACACATTTGGATGTCAATATTGCAAATAACAAATGGGCCTATTTAACTTCTTTTACTTATGGAAGTTTTGGGGATATGCGTCAAGGAGCCAATCGATCCAGCACTTATCCTGATTTTGGGAAACGCTCTTTTTATGTGGTTAGAGAAGCAGGTGCTGATATGGTTAAGGTAAATGAGGATGTGAATGTTCAAAAATTAAGTGGGTATCAACAAACTGATTTATTGCAAAAAGTATTGTACAAGCCCAATGAAAATTCAGAACATCTTTTTAATATCCAAATTTCAAATTCATCTAATATAAATAGGTATGATCGTTTGACGGAAATTTCTAAAGCCTTACCTGTATATTCTGAATGGTATTATGGGCCTCAAATTCGAAATTTAATTTCCTATAAATATACTGCTACAAAGTTGACTGGTTATTTTAGTGATTTAATGGTGACCAGTAGTTTTCAGGACATTGAAGAAAGTAGAATTTCTCGCAAGTATAATACTACCTCAAAAGATTTTCGTTTTGAACGCGTTAATGTGTTGGGGGTGAATGCTGATTTATTACATAAACAATCCAATGGAGAAATTCATTTAGGCGCTGAATCCTATACCAATTTTGTACGATCAACTGCCGAACGTTTAAATATTGCCACGAGTGCGTTGAGTAGAATTACAACAAGGTATAGTGATGGCCCTACCAAAATGAGTTATAATGCCTTGTATTTACAACAAACAAAGCAATTAGATGCACATTGGGTGTTAAATGATGGCATACGATTCAACTTAGTACAATTAGATGCACGCTTTGCCGATACGACTTTAATGCACTTCCCATTTAATAAAGCAATACAAAATAATACAGCAATAACCGGGAATTTGGGCGTTGCTTATAATGGTGAAAATGGGTATCGTGCTACCGCTGGTTTAAGTAGCGGATTTAGATCCCCCAATGTGGATGATTTAACAAAAGTGTTTGATACTAAAACCGGTTATGTAGTGGTACCTAATAAAGATTTAAAACCTGAGTATACCTATAACGCAGAAATTAATTTATCGCATACTGGTAATATAGCAAGTTGGGGTGCGAGTGTTTTTTATACTTGGTTTAATAATGCAATTGTTGTTAGTAAATATAATTGGAATGGCCAGGATAATATCATGTACCAAAATGTTTTGAGTGCAGTATACGCCCCACAAAATCAAGCTAGTGCTAAGTTGTATGGATTTAATTTAAATGGCAAATTAAAATTATTTTACAACACGCTATTACAAGGAACTTATACCTATACCAAGGGAACTTATAACAATGGGACTAGTTCAATGCCATTAGATCATATTCCACCAGCATATGGACGCGTTGGTTTGAAAAAAGGCGCTGATAAATTTAATGTGGAAGGGTATGTTTTATTTAATG
>RFZW01000231.1 GCA_009920495.1 Chitinophagia bacterium | reverse complement strand
GCAGCTTGCCGTATTTTGGTTCCTTGAAAGCATCGCAGGAAATCAAATATTTTTCCATTTCAAAGTTATCTTCTCCATGGATAGTGGAACTGAATTCATATCCCTTTAGCATCATACGTATGTATGGGTCAGGATCATTCTGACGTGTTAGTTTTCTTAATGCCCCAACATAGTCCTCCCGATAAACAGTAGGAATAATAATCTTAGATAATTTCATATTTGAAAGTTCTGCATTCAGCATTACTCTTGCAACCCTTCCATTGCCATCTAAAAAAGGGTGTACTTCACTTACTAGGAACATCATATAGATTGCTCTTGCGAATGGATCCTGTAACATTGAATACCAATCAAATCCTTTTTTTAATGTTCCCATCACTAATTTCCAATCGACAAATTCTGTATCTCCTGCTCGATTATTTATGTTTTTGAACTGTCCTGGATTTTTGTTTGTTCTTGCTGATAAAAGGATTGCATGACGACTGAACAGCAAATCAATTAACTCAGATGGAGATGATGGACAAATAGACATTTCAGTTGGATTAGATGTTAGCTTATAAGTCCCTAATACATCGTGCGAATCTTCATTTCTTGCTGGTAGGGGCGTTTCTGTGGTGATGATTTGCCTAGCTTCTTCTACGTCAAAAATGGTTCCTTCAATGTAATTAGAAAAATAGCTTTCAAAGAATGCAAAGCTCTGGTAAGCAGCACGGCTTGTATTTTTATCAACATATTCAGGGTAAATATTACCTGCAAGTGCATCATAGAGTAATTCAAAAATTGCAATTCTACCTGAATCAAAAGGTTCACCTAAGGCGCGCGCTTTACCCACGCTTGAAGATAATATGCCTACTGGTTGCGTACTTAGCATTGCACTAATAATTTTATTCAATACTAAAAACTCCTTTTCCATTTTCAACGCCGGTGCAATTTCCCTCGCCCTATCACGTAAAATATTTAACCCATTCTCCCCTTTAGACCGAATGATATTCTCTAGCCTTTCTTCTATCTGATCCCTAGTGAGTGTTCGGGATTGTTCACCTGTTTTTCTAGATTGCTGAAAATTTTCCAGAAATGCCCTTGCCTGTTGTGATAAGTATAATTCAGAAAAGAAGCTATTATCACCCTCAAAAATGGGTGGACCTGATTGTAAATGGATGATCATGCCCGGTAGCTTAACAACTTTATTGTAGGTATATGTTAAATAAATATGGCACTCTTTGGATGTTGGCTTGCACTCCAATGCACTTCGATGACTTAGTAATGCATTTGGATATTGGGTAGCAAGAATCCGGAACCAATTACGCTTAATAATATTCTCAGAGGTATCATGTATGTTACTTGTATAAAGATTTGGTGCTATTTTTATAATTGTACCTTGCTTAACAAGTTGACTGATCCTTCTCGATTCTGCTTTAATAGAAGAACCAAAAAGGACCTCCTGAAGGTGTATAGTGCGATTTTCTTTCATTATTTCAGCAGATTTACCATAAAAGTAAGATTATTTAATAATAAAATACATTTTAATGAGAATTTTTCATGTTAATTATGAATTTAAGGAATAAAGTATATTAAGATACTATATGATAGGAAATTTTCACATTAAAATAGGCTAAATCAGGATTGGATATTTATATGCTAATATTAGCAGGATATTATAATTTAAGTACAGCACGATATTATAATTTTGCTACAATCATAAATTATAATGTGTCATAAAAAGGATAAAAACACGTATATTTGTCCTATATAAGACACATTATATGAAAAACACGCCAATTTTATTGCCTAAAAACGTCAAAATTCTCAAAGAATTAGGGGAGCAAATTCAACTTGCTCGTTTGCGTAGAAAATTCAGTGCAGCCCAAATTGCAGAACGCGCAGGTATGGGTAGAAAAACGGTTTATAACATCGAGCAAGGCAGCCCAAGTGTTTCCATTGGTAGCTATCTCCAAGTGTTATTTGTTTTGGGATTAGAGAAGGATTTGTCAATGGTTGCAGCCAGCGACCCATTGGGTAGAAAATTACAAGATGCAGGAATTG
>RFZW01000024.1 GCA_009920495.1 Chitinophagia bacterium | reverse complement strand
TATTGCATTAAAATTTTACAGACCCGATGACAATTCTTCTAAGTCAAGTTAAAATTGCAGATACGAGGTCGCCTTTTAATGGGTTGGTTAAGGATATTTTAATAAAAGACCAACAAATTGTTTCCATTACTGATAATTATAAAGGTACGGCTGATAAAACCATCGATTTAAAAAACTCAGTAGTTTCTCCCGGATTTATAGATCCATTTGTTCACTTCTGTGATCCAGGCATGGAACATAGAGAAACTTTAACTACAGGAGCAAATGCAGCAATCAAAGGTGGTTTTACTACAGTTTTTGTAGTCCCTAACACAACACCTGTTATCGATAATAAATCACAGGTGACCTATGTGAAACAACATACTCAAGAATTACCGATTCATATTTTACCCATTGGTGCACTCTCTAAAAAAATTGAAGGAAAGGATTTAGCAGAAATGATTGACATGCATTCCAATGGTGCAGTTGCTTTTAGTGATGGTCAATATCCAGTACAGTCCACACTTTTATTTTTGAAAGCCTTACAATATGTAAAAGCTTTTGATGGTGTGGTTATACAAATGCCGATTGATAAAAGTTTGGGCAGCTTGGGTTTAATGAATGAAGGTATTTTATCAACGAAATTAGGCCTGCCAGGAATTCCTGCAATCGCTGAAGAATTAATTATCTCCAGAGATATCGAGTTGTTAAAGTATACCAATTCACAATTACACATTACTGGTGTAAGCACTGCAAAAGGAATTGCACTCATACGTAACGCTAAAAAAGAAGGTTTGAAAATTACATGCAGTGTAACCCCTTACCATTTATTCTTTACAGAGGAAGATTTAAAAGATTACAATACCTTATTAAAAGTATTCCCGCCGCTTAGAACTAAGAAAGATCAAGAAGCCTTATTCAAGGCGATAGAAGATGGCACCATTGATTGCATCAGCTCGCATCATATGCCGCAGGATTGGGATGCAAAAACAATTGAATTCGAAAATGCGAAAGCAGGTATTGCAAGTATTGAAACCAGCTTTGCTACTATTCAACATTTATTCCCTACTTTATCTGATAATAGAATTTCAGAATTATTCTCACTAAATGCAAGAAGCATATTTAAATTAGATAACGCAGGAATTACAGAAGGCGCCGTTGCTGATTTGACATTTTATAACAAAAAAGAAACTACCCTTTTATCTCAAAAAGATTCAAAGAGCAAATCAGCCAACTCTCCATTTTGGGATGTTAAATTAACTGGAAAAATTAAAGGCCTATTCAATAAAGGCCAATTATATTTGGCTTAATAATAAAATCACACAAACAAATAAAGATCATGGAAAATAAAGTAACTTCTCATATTGTCAAAGGCGCTATTTTAAGTGCATTTGGAATTTTAATCAGCATCATTGTAACCGTATTTAACTTATATGAAGTAAGTTGGATCAACTACATCAATTATGCAATTACTATTGGCGGTTTAATATATAGTTGCATCATGTATGCAAATGAAAATAACAACAACGTAACATTTGGCAATATTTTTGCACATGGATTTAAAACTACATCTGTCATCATTGTTATATCTGTGGTATATGTTGTTCTATCTTTAAAAGTATTATTCCCTGAGATGCCTGATAAAATATTAGAAATAGCTAGAAAGAAAATGGCAGAAAATCCTCAAATGACCGATGAAATGATTGAGCAAGGCCTTGGTATGACAAAGAAATTTTTATTACCATTCGCCATTGGTGGCGCCATCATTGGGAGTGCATTTATGGGTGTGATCGCTTCATTAATTGGTGCTGGTATTGCTAAGAAAAATCCAGTGGATCCATTTGCGGAACCTACTGCTTAAAATTATATATGCAAATAAGCGTTGTCATACCACTTTTTAACGAAGCCGATTCATTGCCTGAATTAATGGCATGGATACATCGTGTGATGCAATCCAATAATTTCAGCTATGAAGTGATTATGATTGATGACGGTAGCGATGATAATAGTTGGGGAACTATATCCAACCTACGAAATGAATATCCAAATTTGAAGGGCATTAAATTTCAAAGAAATTATGGAAAGTCTGCAGCATTAAATGAAGGTTTCAAAGCTGCACAAGGTGATATTGTAATAACTATGGATGCTGATTTACAAGATTCTCCTGAAGAAATTCCTGAATTTGTTGAAATGATTAATAAACAAGGGTATCATTTGGTGAGTGGTTGGAAAAAGAGAAGATATGATAACACTTTTACTAAAAATATTCCTTCCAAAATATACAATGCAGTTGCGCGTAAAAGTTCAGGCATTCAACTTCACGATTTTAATTGTGGTATAAAAGCATATCAATTAAAAGTGGTTAAAAGCATCGAGGTTTTTGGCGAGATGCATAGGTACATTCCTATCTTAGCTAAATGGGCAGGATTTAAAAAGATTGGCGAAAAGGTGGTGGTGCATCAGGCCCGTAAATATGGTACTACTAAATTTGGTTGGGAACGTTTTGTCAATGGCTTTTTAGATTTAATGACAATTCAATTTTTATCCAAATTTGGCAAAAAACCCATGCAATTTTTTGGGCTCATTGGCTCTTTATTTTTCATGATTGGTTTTATATCTTTTGGATTCATTGTCACAGGAAAATTTTTAGATCCTAATTATACTGTAACCAATAAACCTAGTTTTTATATCGCATTAACATCCATGATGGTGGGTATGCAATTATTTTTAGCTGGTTTTATTGGAGAATTAGTGAATCGAAATGCATCTGAAAGAAACGTCTATTTAATCGAAGACAAACAAGGATGGTAAACAAATTGGTCATAATTGGCCCAGCATGGCCTTTACGCGGTGGCCTTTCTGCTTTTGATGAAAAATTAGCTACCCAATTTACAGAAAAAGGTATACAGACACGCATTGATACTTTCTCCTTACAATACCCTTCCTTTTTATTTCCAGGGAAAAGTCAATATACGACCGATCCAAAACCAAATAATGTAAACATTGACGTTTGTATAAATTCAATTAATCCTTTCAATTGGATCAAAATTGGACTTAAACTATACCGTGAAAAACCAGACTTAATTATTGTCCGATTTTGGATCCCATTCCTAGCCCCTTGTTTGGGTACGATATTAAAAATTGCTAAATTAAATAAACACACCAAAGTCATTTCGATTATAGATAATATGATCCCACATGAAAAAAGAATGGGTGATCGTTTATTAACTAAATACTTCGTAAAAACAGTGGATGGATTTATCGCCATGAGTGAAAAAGTTAAAAATGATATAAAAACATTTTCACACAAACCAGTTTCTATTTCACCTCATCCCATTTTTAATCACTTCGGTGATCCAATAACAAAAATGGAAGCAAGGACGCAATTGGGATTACCACAACAAGATAAGATCATTTTATTTTTTGGTTATATACGTAAATACAAAGGCCTTGATTTATTAATTCAAGCAATGGCTGATGAAACAATTAAGAAATTAGGTATTCAATTAATGGTTGTGGGTGAATTTTACGAGGATGCAAGTGGCTATCATGATTTAGTTAAAACCCTTGGTTTACAAGATCAAATTAAATTTTATTCCAAATATATACCGGATGGGGAAGTGAAAAATTATGTTTGTAGCGCTGATTTTATCATACAACCCTACAAAAATGCGACCCAAAGTGGTGTCACTCCCCTAGCATATCATTTTGAAAAGCCAATGTTGGTGACCAATGTAGGTGGATTAGCCGATACGGTACCCAACTTAAAAACTGGAATTGTGGTTACACCTACTTCAGAAGCAATTGCTCAAGGTATCGAAACCTTATACGAAATGGGTGAAAATCACTTTAATCTCAATATTATTGAAGAAAAGAAAAAATATAGCTGGTCACAAATGACTGAAAAATTTTTAGCTTTGTACCAACAATTATAAATTCGGATTTTAAAGCAAATAACTGTATGCATCATCAAAAAATTTCATCCATTATTAATGAATCAATTAAAGTTAAACAAGCCCTCATGGGTGATATATACTTAATTGCACAAATTGATACAGTGGTTAAAGTAATCACCACAGCCTTTCAAAATGGCAATAGTGTTTACTTCGCAGGAAATGGAGGTAGCGCAGCTGATGCACAACATTTAGCTGCTGAATTTTCCGGACGTTTTTATAAGGACAGAAAAGCATTACCTTCTGAAGCATTGCATTGTAATACTTCCTATTTAACTGCGGTCGCAAATGATTATAGCTACGAAGTCATATATGCAAGATTAATAGAAGGCATTACTAAACCTGGGGATGTATTAGTAGGCATTAGCACTTCAGGAAATTCAGGAAATATTGTTAAAGCTTTTGAAATGGCTAAAACCAAGCAAGTAGTTACCATTGGATTTACAGGAGAAAAAGGTGGTAAGATGAAAGAAATTTCAGACTATTTAATCAATGTCCCCTCTAATGATACCCCACGAATTCAAGAGTCCCATATTTTAGTAGGACATATAATATGCGAATTAGTAGAAAGTAATATTTTTGGATAATTTCAAATTATAAACAAACAACCAGATTTTGTCATTTAACTTATCAGATATCAACCCCAATTGGACACTATTTCTAGATAGAGATGGTGTAATTAATGTTGAAAAGGACAATGACTATATTAAAACCTGGAATGAATTTGAGTTTTACAATGAAAGCATTGAAGCCTTACCCATTTTAGCCAACTTATTTAAAACCATCGTCATTGCCACCAATCAAAAGGGCGTTGGGCGTGGTATGATGACAGCGGCCGATTTGAATCAAATTCATGAGAATATGTTGCGAACTATTGAAACCATTGGAGGCAGAATAGATCATGTATTTTATTGTACCGATATTGAAAACGACTCCATTAATCGTAAGCCGCAACCAGGAATGGCCAAGCAAGCCAAAGAAATGTTTCCTTCCATTGATTTTAACACTTCAATTATGGTAGGTAACAGACCGAGCGATATGGCATTTGGTCGTAATGCAGGCTTACATACTGTTTTCTTAGCCACGACCCATCCTGAAACTCCATACCCTGACCCAAGTATTGATTTTAGATTTAATAACCTACTTGAGTTTGCTAATGCATTATTAAAACAAGTATAAGTAAAATGAAACAATTTATTTTAATTGGTGCATTACTTATTTCAATTCATTGCAGTGTTCATGGGCAGTCTATATTTAATTACGATTCCACCGGGACACAATTACAAAAATTGGCTAGCCGTATTCAGGAAGACACCATTCTAAGAAATCGATTAAACGCTGATAGCATTTTTACAAGGGCATTGGTACAAACCTTAAAAAGCCCCTATTCCTTTAAATACAACTTTGATTCCTTAACGGCGATTAAACATATCACTTCTCCTGATGGACGTTTTAAATTTTTTAGTTGGCAGGTGGACTTGGGTGACGGCACATATCGACAAAGAGGCGCCATGCAACTACCTACCCAGGAGGGACAGCTTAAACTATTACCATTCTTTGATAATTCTGATTTTGTACAAAATAATACATTGGGTGTGTATGACAGAAAAAAATGGATTGGCGCTATTTACTATGATATTATCCCATTGCAATACAATGGAACTAGCATTTATACCCTACTAGGATTTGATGAAAACAATACCAGTGTATCTAAAAAAATAATTGAAGTGCTTCGTTTTGAAAATGAGGAACCTATTTTAGGAGGCGATTTTTTTAAATTCCCTTCGGATCCAACTTACCCCGTCGGAACCATTGATCGTTTTATATATAACTTTAAAAAAGGGAGTAACGCTATTATTAAATATGATAAGTTACAAAATAGAATTATGATTTCCGAATTAGCCAGCACAGACAATGATTTAAAAAAACAGGAAACCTTGGTGCCCTCTGGTAATTTTAAATATTTTGCTTGGATAAATAATAAATGGGAACTTTCTCTAAAAGAAGAAAACTCCAACAAAAAGAAATAATCCCACCAAAAAATAGACAAATAAAAAAAGTCCACATAAATGCAGACTTTTAATATCATAGGTATCAGTAAATGATTAATCCAATTTAAGTACCGCTAAAAATGCTTCCTGGGGAATTTCCACATTGCCTATTTGTCGCATTCTCTTTTTACCTTCTTTTTGCTTTTCTAATAATTTACGTTTACGGCTAATATCACCACCATAACATTTAGCAGTAACATCCTTACGCATAGCACTAATATTTTCCCTAGCGACCACTTTAGCGCCAATGGCTGCTTGAATGGCAATTTGGAATTGTTGCTTCGTTAATAATTCTTTTAACTTCTCACAAAGTCTGCGTCCAAAATCAGAAGCTTTTCCTCTATGTATTAAAGCACTTAAAGCATCCACCTTCTCCGAATTTAATAAAATATCCATCTTCACAATATCTGCATCTCTGAAACCAATTTGAGAATAATCAAAGGAAGCATAACCTCTTGTTTGACTCTTTAATTTATCATAAAAATCAAATACAATTTCCGTCATCGGCATTTCAAAAATCAATTCCACCCTTGTTGGTGTTAAATAACTTTGATTCATTAAAATACCACGCTTACTTAAACAAAGCGTAATGATATTTCCAATGTAATCAGGAGAGGTAATGATTTGTGCACGAATATATGGCTCTTCAATATGTTCAATTTTTACAGGATCCGGCATTTCTGAAGGATTATTCACAATTATTTTTTCACCTCTAGTTGTAAAGGCAATAAAACTAACGTTGGGTACCGTCGTGATTACTGTTTGATTAAACTCACGCTCCAATCGCTCTTGTATAATCTCCATATGAAGCAACCCTAAAAATCCACATCTAAATCCAAAGCCCAATGCTTGTGAAGTTTCTAATTCAAAAGTTAAAGAAGCATCGTTCAATTGTAATTTTTCCATACAATCTCTGAGTTCTTCAAACTCATCTGTATTCACTGGATATATACCAGCAAAAACCATTGGTTTCACTTCTTCAAAACCATTAATCATCGGCCCAGGATTATTTGCAAGTGTAATAGTATCGCCAACTTTTACTTCCTTAGCCACTTTAATTCCTGTAATAATATAACCCACATCTCCTGCACGTACTTCTGCCTTTGGGGTCATCGCCAATTTTAACACTCCCACTTCGTCCGCATTATAATCTCTACCTGATGCAACAAAGCGAATTTTATCATTTTTCTTTAATACCCCATTCATAATTCGATAGTAAACAATAATACCTCTGAAGCTATTAAAAACACTATCAAAAATGAGCGCTTGTAATGGCGCTTCTGGATCACCGACTGGTGCTGGAATTCGCTCACAAATGGCTTGTAAAATTTCTTCAATACCAATACCTGAACGTCCACTGGCCAATAAAATATCTTCCTGCTTACAACCAATTAACTCAATGATTTGATCAGTCACCTCTGGAATTTTGGCACCATCCATGTCAATTTTATTGATGACGGGTATAATTTCCAAATTATTATCTAATGCCAAATATAAATTACTAATAGTTTGTGCTTGTATTCCTTGTGATGCATCCACTAATAATAACGCACCTTCACAAGCAGCTAATGCCCTACTTACTTCATAACTAAAATCCACGTGACCCGGTGTGTCAATTAAATTGTAGGTATAGGTTACGCCTTTATGAATATAATTAATTTGAATCGCATGACTTTTAATAGTGATTCCTTTTTCACGCTCCAAATCCATATCATCCAAAACCTGGTTCATCATTTCTCTTTCCGTGATGGTTTTGGTATGTTCTAACAAACGATCAGCCAAGGTACTTTTACCATGGTCAATGTGAGCGATAATACAAAAGTTTCTTATGTTCTTCATGTAAGTGAAAATAGGCTTTAAAATCTATTGAAGTGCGTTTATGATTGCAGTGAATTCGGTAGCAATTAAAGATGCACCACCGACCAAACCTCCATCTACATCTGGTTGTGAAAATAATTCAACAGCATTAGCTGCTTTTACGCTTCCACCATATAAAATTGAAATTTGATCCGCAATATCAGCACCGTATTTTGTAGCTAAAACGGATCTAATAAAAGCATGTATTTCCTGTGCTTGTGCACTGGATGCTGTTTTACCAGTACCAATTGCCCAAATGGGTTCATAGGCAATCACTACTTTTAATAGTTGATCCGGGGTTAAATGAAATAAGGAATTAATTAATTGTGTTTCCACAAAAGCATTTTGAGTACCCGCTTCTCTAATGGCCAAAGGCTCCCCACAACAAAAAATGGGTGTACTATTGTTAGCTAATACTGCATTTACTTTTTCTGCTAATAATGTGTCAGATTCTGCAAAATATTCACGTCTTTCGGAATGTCCAATAACGATATGATTTACCCCTACCGATGAATACATGGGCGCCGATATTTCACCTGTATAAGCACCATTTGCATTTTGATGGCAATTTTGTGCGGCTATAAAAACATTGGATATACCTTCAATTTGTTGTACCGCATTTGCGACATATATGGCAGGGACTGAAAATACAACTTGTTGATTATCAGTTAATTTAGGTAGCTTATCTAAAATATTTTTCAGCAAATCTTGTGCTTCTTGCTGATTTAAATTCATTTTCCAATTGGCTGCAGCTATTTGTTTTCTCATATTCCTTTAACAATTTAAACACTAAAATTAGCGATGCAAAGGTAGTTAAAAAATAGTTGAATTTGGTTCAATTTATCAGTTAATGCAAGCAAATATAAAAAGGGCAAAATGCCCAAAATAAAAGGATTAGGAAGCTTTTTTATACAATTTTTGGAGCACCTGCTTTTCCTCTTCCGACATGACAAAACCTTTTAATTGTTTCCAATTACCTATGTCTTCTATGGCTTTGTCAATTTGATATCCAGGTACAATTCCCCAAGTAAAATTGGGAATAAATTTAGGAAGCAAGCCATTTCCGAATATATTGGCACTCACACCTATATAACTCCCTGTATTAACACTTGATTGAATAGCAAAACGACTATAATCACCCACCAGCATGCCCATTTTTTGACCAACGGTTTCCCAGATTTGTTTGGCCTCATTCCACATTTGAATGGGTCCTGCAGTATTTTTAATGTTACTATTACATGTGCCTGCACCTAAGTTGCACCAATGTCCAATAATACTATCTCCCAAATATCCTTCATGACCTTTATTTGAAAAGCCCATCAAAACAGAATTTTTAATTTCACCACCAGCCAAGCAATAAGGTCCAATGGTCGTTGCACCATAAATACTCGTATTCATTTTAACAACGCCCTTTTCCCCTAAAACAAAGGGGCCTCGTATGGCAGTGCCTTCCATAATCATGGCATTTTTGCCAATATAAATAGGCCCTGTACTTGCATTTAAAATTGCGCAATGTACTTCGGCACCTTTTTCAATAAATATATTTTCAGGCTGAATCACTTTATTGCTTGTGTCAATTTTTATACCTGTAACATTTTTCTTAACCCATGTAAAATCATTCTCAATAAACTTTGTATGTAATTGCAACATGCCAATCGCATCTTGCACAAACTCCGCTTGTTCAAAAGTAATGGGTGCAAAATTGCCTAATAATATTTTTTCAAAAGTTCTATCTTCAGAATAAGTTGCTATCCATTTTCCCGACTTGCTAATTATTTTTTCTCCTATTTTCAAATTTACAATTGCATCCACTAATTCAATAGTTGGTATACAGGTCACATTTATAAAAATAGCCGCTTCTTTATTTTGTAGAAAATCACTGTTATCATATAATTTTTGCAGGTAGGGAACCGTATAAATAGCAGTTTCTTTGTTTAACAAATGCTCCCATCTTTCTTGAAATGAGTAAATACCTATCCTACATTGCGCAACGGATTGCGTCAAACTAAAAGGATAAAATTTTTCTCTATCCGCAATATCCACTAAAACAAACTGCATAGTATGCTTATTTATATGTAAAAGTAAAGCAAGTTTAAGGAAATTGCAGATCTTCCTTAACATATTCATTTAATGCTTATTTTTGATGTATAAATTATCACATATGCAAATAGGTTATTTTGATTACCCTACTCCGGCTAATGAGCCTGTTTTATCTTATGCACCAGGAACCCCTGAAAAATTAGCTTTGAAGAAAGCCCTTGCTAGTTTGAAAAGTAAAACAATGGATATACCCATGTACATTAATGGGAAAGCGGTACGCACAGGAAATAAAATCGCAATTCATCCGCCACATGAAATAAAACATACACTTGGCCATTTTCACATGGGTTCAAAAAAACATGTGGATCAAGCCATTACAAGTGCATTAAAAGTACGTAACACTTGGGCAAATATGTCCTGGGAATCACGTGCACATATATTTTTAAAAACTGCAGATTTATTGGCCACCAAATACCGTTTTGAAATGAATGCGGCAACCATGCTTGGTCAAAGTAAAAATGCTTATCAAGCCGAGATAGATGCCGCATGTGAATTGATTGATTTTTTAAGATTCAACGTTCATTTTTTAAGTACAATATATAAGCAACAACCGGTTTCATCTCCTGGCATGCATAATAGAATGGAATGGCGTGGCTTGGAAGGATTTGTTTTAGCAATCACTCCTTTTAATTTTACAGCTATTGGTGGAAACCTTCCTGCATCAGCTGCTATGTGTGGCAATGTGGTTGTTTGGAAAGCAGCCAACACGCAAGTATATTCTGCACAATTATTTATGCGAATTTTAAAAGAAGCGGGGCTTCCGGATGGCGTTATCAATTTAGTATATGTAGATGGGCCAACGATTGGTGCTACTTGTTTCTCCCATCCTGATTTTGCAGGTGTACATTTTACTGGATCTACAGGTGTATTTAATTATATGTGGAAACAAATTGGAGAAAATATTCCAAAGTATAAAACCTATCCAAGAATAGTAGGTGAAACAGGTGGCAAGGATTTTGTGATGGTGCATCCGACTGCCGATGTGGATACTGTTGTTACTGCACTTGCAAGAGGCGCATTCGAATACCAAGGACAAAAATGTTCTGCTGCTTCTCGTGCTTATTTGCCAAAAAATATTGCACCTGCTGTGAAGGCAAAATTGGTGAAAGCAATCCAATCCATGAAAATGGGAACGGTGGAAGATTTTTCAAATTTTGTAAACGCAGTAATTGATGAAAAATCTTTTGACAATATTGTCAAGTATATAAATAAAGCGAAGAAAGATAAAAAAGCAAAAATATTAGTAGGCGGAAACTTTAGCAAGAAGAATGGTTATTTCGTTGAACCTACCGTTATTGAAACCAGCGATCCAAAATATTTAACCATGTGTGAGGAAATATTTGGTCCAGTATTGACTATTTATGTTTACCCGACGAATCAATTTGAAAAAACATTGGATTTGTTGGACAAAACTTCTAAATACGCTTTAACGGGTGCCATCATCTCTCAAGACAGAGCCTCCATTAATTTGGCGACTGATAAATTACGTCACGCAGCAGGTAACTTTTATATCAATGACAAACCCACTGGAGCAGTCGTTGGACAACAACCATTTGGAGGAGCTAGGGCATCTGGAACCAATGACAAAGCGGGTAGTATGCTAAATTTATACAGATGGTTAAGTGCTAGAACCATTAAAGAGACCTTCAACCCACCTACTGACTATAAATACCCATTTTTAAACGAGGCATAAGCTACTGGATTTAAGCTGTTTTAATTCAGAAAACTGTATATTTGCCCCTCAAAATAAAAGGACTGTGGCCCAAAAATTTTCTAAAGAAACCTACCTGTACTGGTATGAATTGATGCAACTAATTCGTCAATTTGAATCGAAATCGGAGGAAATGTATAAAATGGCAGGAAAAATCAGAGGATTTTTCCATGTTTACAATGGACAGGAAGCCATTGCAGCTGGCTGTATGACTGCTACAAATCAAGAAGATCCTTTTATTACAGCTTACCGTGATCATGGTTTGGCTTTGGCCAAAGGCATGAGCCCTAATTCGGCTATGGCTGAGTTATATGGCAAAGCGACTGGCTGTTCTAAAGGAAAAGGGGGCAGTATGCACTTTTTCAGCAAGGAACATTACTTTTTTGGAGGACACGGTATTGTAGGTGCTCAAATAGGTACTGGTGCTGGATTGGCTTTTGCGGAACAATACAGAGGTTCAAAAAATGTTGTTTTGTGCTTTTTTGGAGATGGTGCTGCTAGACAAGGGATGTTACATGAGGTATTTAATTTAGCCATGCTTTGGAAATTGCCTGTTGTATTTATTTGTGAAAACAATAATTACGCCATGGGAACTTCAATTGAAAGAACAAGTAATGTAATAGATATTTACAAATTGGCGGATGCTTACGAAATGCCCGCTGATAAAATTGATGGTATGACTGCAGAAGCTGTTCATGAAGGTGTTGCTCGTGCGGTGAATAGAGCACGTCAAGGAGAAGGTCCTACTTTATTGGAAATGAAAACCTATCGTTACAAAGGACATTCGGTATCTGATCCTCAAAAATACAGAACGAAGGATGAAGTAGAAGAATACAAAAACCAAGATCCAATTACCAAAGTAACTAAAACCATTTTGGATAATAATTTTGCCACCGAAGCGGAATTAAAAGCGATTGATGATAAAATAACTTTAATTGTGGATGCTTCCGTTAAGTTTGCAGAAGAAAGTCCTTGGCCAGATGATAGTGAAGTATACAAAGATGTATATATTGATCAAAATTATCCATTCATTGTTGACTAAAATAATAGAAAAATTATAAAATAATAATATGAGCGAGTTACAAAAAGAGAATCACCCATTTTTAGATTTCGTAAGTAAAAATAAAAAGGCATTAACTTATACAGTTACAGCAATTGCTATTGCTTTAGTTGCGTTTTTTGGATACACTGAATTGTATCAAAAGCCAAGAGAAGAAAAAGCAGCGGATGCAATGTTCACTGCTGAAAAATATTTTGCTATGGATTCTTCTAGCCTAGTGTTAAATGGAGATGGTCAAAGCAAAGGTGTTTTATATATCATCAAAGAATTTGGTGGCACAAAAGCAGCTAACCTTGCGAAATATTATGCTGGTATTAGTTATTTTAGAATGAATGATTTTAACAAGTCAGTTGAATACTTAAAGGACTTTTCTACTTCAGCGAAACAAGTTCAAGCTATCGCTTATGGTACTATCGGAGACGCTTACAGTGAATTAAAAAATACAGACGAAGCGTTGAATTATTACAAAAAGGCAGGTGGCCATTTCCCGGAAGATGAATCTATTAGTTCAGAGTATTTATACCGTGCCGCTTCCCTATTGGAATTGAATGGCAAAACGGACGAAGCTGTAGAAATTTTCAAAGAAATCAAAAGCAAATATCCTAAATCTGAAAAAGGATTGATGGCAGATAAGTTCATCAATAAATTGAAGGTACAGCCTTAATCAACGTAACTAATTAACCTATTTTAAAGCATTCTCCACAATTTGTAGAGAATGCTTTTTTTATGTATTTTATTTAGTGACAATTCGTATTTTTGGGTATGACAGTTCAATTATTTGTTCCCTGCTTTATTGATCAACTATATCCGCAAGTTGCTTTTGACACCATCAAAGTGCTTGAAAAAGCAGGATGTACGGTTAAATACAATGCACAACAAACCTGTTGTGGCCAACCTGCTTTTAATGCAGGATTCTGGGGGGAATCAAAGGATGTATGTACCAAATTTGTTCAAGATTTTGAAGGTGCTGATTACATTGTAAGTCCAAGTGCAAGTTGTGCTGGTTTTGTTAGAAACAATTATGGAAAGTTATTTGAAAACAACGCATTTCAAAGTCCGGCTAAAAAAGTAGCTAATCGCATTTATGAATTGTCTGAATTTTTAGTGAAGGTGTTAAATATTACAGATTTAGGAGCTTCATTTGAAGGCAAAGCAACTTATCATGATAGTTGTGCTGGATTAAGAGAATGTCACATTAAAAACGAACCCAGACAATTATTGGCAGCAGTAAAAGGATTGGAATTAGTCGAAATGCAAGACACTGATATTTGTTGTGGTTTTGGCGGAAGTTTTGCTGTAAAATTTGATACAATCAGTGTATCTATGGCGGATCAAAAAATAGACAACGTCATTAAAACCTCGGCACCTTATTTAATAAGTACTGACATGAGTTGTTTAATGCATATCGATGGCAGAATGAAACACAATGGGCAAGACATAAAAGTATTGCACTTGTCTGAAGTATTAGCAAGCGGTTATTAATTATAAATTTCACCTATCCTATTATGGCCTATTGGTTAATTAAATCAGAACCCTTTAAATATTCTTGGGATCAGTTCAACAAGGATAAAAAAACATTTTGGGATGGTGTTAGAAACTATCAAGCTCGTAATAATTTACGCGCGATGAAAAAAGGCGATCTTGCTTTTTGGTATCATAGTAATGAAGGCATGGAAATTGTAGGAATTGCAAAAGTGGTGAAAGAATCCTATCAGGATCCTACCACTACTGAAACCGCATGGCTAGCTGTTGACTTTGCACCTCATAAAAAATTAAAGCATACCGTAAAATTGGCAGATGTGAAAGCCAATACCAACTTATCGAATATGGCTTTGGTTAAAATGGGTCGATTGTCGGTACAACCCGTCACCGAAATGGAATGGGAAGAAGTTTTAAAAATGAGCCAAGGCTTGTAATTCCTATTTAAAAAAGGTGTAACCAATTAAAATGGCAATTACCACCCCTATTAAATCAGCAAAAATACCTGCCCACAAAGCATAGCGTATTTTTTTAATGCCTACACTTCCAAAATACAAAGCAATAATATAAAAAGTAGTATCTGCTGATCCCTGAAATATAGAAGCCAATTTACCTACAAAAGAATCTGGCCCTTGTGTTTGAAAAATATCTAACATCATACCTCTAGCCCCACTACCACTTAAAGGTTTCATAATTGCTACAGGAAGTGCCCCAATAAATTCGGTATTTACGCCCGTTAATTGGATTAAATAAGTAAGGCCATGTAAAATATATACCATTGCCCCACTATCTCTGAATACACGGATAGCCACCAACATGGCGACTAAGTATGGAATAATTTTTATAATTACCTCAAATCCGTTTTTTGCACCATCAATGAATGCATCAAAAACAGATATTTTTTTATAGGCGCCTCCTAAAATAATGCCAACAATAATTAACAACAATAATCCATTACCCACTGTTTTTGAAAATAATTCTTTTTGAATGGAGCTTAATGCATTCACACTAAATATAACACCCACCATTAAAAGGATTAAGCCAAGTATCCAACCTATTAAAACCTTATCCCATTTTAATTTTTGATATAACCCAACCATAATAATAGAAGCCAAAGTAGTCCCAATAGTGGCAAGTACGCAAGGAATAAATATACTGGCTGCGTCCTGTGAACCAGCCGCTAATCGATAGGAAATAATAGTTAATGGAATAATGGTAAGTCCACTGGTATGTAAAACCAGGAACATAATTTGCGCATTGGTCGCTTTTTCCTTTTCGGGATTCAAACTTTGTAAACTTTCCATGGCTTTTAAACCAAATGGCGTTGCCGCGTTATCTAAACCCAACATATTTGCACTAAAATTCATCACCATTTGACCCATGGCAGGATGATTTGCTGGAACTTCAGGAAACAAACGACTTAAAAATGGATTCATCCATTTAGCTAATTTTTGAATAGCTCCCGCTTTCTCGGCAATATTCATTAAGCCAAGGAAAAATACCATTGTACCGGCCAAAGGCAAGGCAACATCCATGACTGATGACTTGGCGGAATCAAAAATACCATCGGCCAGTAATTTAAAAATCTCCGTGTCCCCTAAAAATACCAGTTTAAACAAGGCAATTACAAATGCAATCACAAAAAACGCCATCCAAATAATATTCAAAGCCATAAATCAATTGTTTGTGGTTCTAATATAGTCAATTTTGGGATTAGAATTGTATTTTTGCGCTCTTAAAACATGATAGATTATGGCATTACAGGCAGGAATTGTGGGATTACCTAATGTAGGAAAATCAACCTTATTTAACGCAGTAAGTAATAGTGCAAAAGCACAGGCAAGTAATTACAGATTTTGCACCATTGAACCGAATGTAGGATTAGTGGATGTACCTGATCATAGAATGCAACAATTGGCCGATTTAATTATTCCCAATCGCATTGTCCCTACCCAACTGGAGATCGTAGATATTGCTGGCTTGGTAAAAGGCGCAAGTAAAGGGGAAGGTTTGGGAAATAAGTTTTTAGCAAATATCCGTGAAGTAAGTGCAGTGATACATGTGATTCGTTGTTTTGAAGATGAGAACGTTTTACGTGAGGAAGGGGTCATTAACCCAATTGGTGATAAAGAAATTATTGAAACTGAATTACAATTAAAGGATTTAGACAGCGTCGATAAAAAAATTCAACGTTGTGAAAAAATGGCCAAGACGGATCCCAAAGCCAAAGTTGAATTAGAAGTATTACAAAAATGTAAAACACATTTAGAACAAGGCAAAAGTATCCGATCATTAGATTTATCAAAAGAAGATAGAACAGCTATTGCGGATAGTTTCCTATTAACCGAGAAGCCAGTCATGTACGTAGCTAATGTAGATGAAGCATCTATGCATACTGGAAATAAATTTTCAGCTATGTTGGTTGAAATGGCAAAAAATGAAGGTGCCGAAGTTATTGTAATGTGTAATAATATTGAAGCTCAAATTGCTGAATTAGAGGATCCAGCAGATAAGGCAGTATTTATGGAAGAATATCAAATGAAGGAGCCTGCATTGAATAGACTAATTCAGTCCGCTTACAAATTATTAAACTTAGAAACCTATTTTACAGCGGGTGTGCAAGAAGTAAGAGCCTGGACAATAGAAAAAGGCTGGAAAGCACCTCAAGCGGCAAGTGTCATTCACACCGATTTTGAAAAAGGATTTATTAAAGCGGAAGTAATTGCTTTTGAGGACTTCATTAAGTATAAGAGCGAAGCCGCCTGCAGAGACAATGGAAAATTAAGAATTGAAGGAAAAGAATATTTAGTGAAAGATGGCGATGTGATGCATTTTAGATTTAATGTATAAAATTTAAAACAACCATTCATGCTTCGATTCATTAAACCCTTTCTATTATTTACATTCATTTTAGCATTGAATTCATGTGGTAATAATATTACTACATCCGATAATAATGAATTGAATGAAAATGTAATCAAAGCCCCTACCCAATTGCAATATGAGGTTGTAAAAGTATATACGCATGATACAAGTTCATATACACAAGGCTTAGAATGGCATGGTGAAAATTTAATTGAAGGCACCGGAAATTATGGCAAAAGCATCTTACATAAAATGGACGCCAATATGCAAGGAATTGGTAAAAAAGTAAATTTACCCAAGGAATTATTTGGCGAAGGAATTACCATATTCAATGATAAAATTTATCAATTAACATGGAAGGAACAAAAAGTATTTGTATATGACGCAAATACACTAAAAAAAGAAAAAGAATTGTATTGGCAATATGAAGGCTGGGGAATTACCCATAACGATACCGCATTAATAGTATCAACTGGCGGAAGCGACATTTATATTGTTGACCCAAATAATTTTGCTATTAAAAAAACGATTGGCGTATATAATAACTATGGATATGTGAGTGACATTAATGAATTAGAATATGTGGATGGTAAAATATTTGCAAACATTTATGGGCTAAATGAAGTTGTAGTGATTGATCCTGCCACAGGACAAATTATAAACAATATAAACTTTAGTAATTTATTAGCACAAGCAGGCGTAAAATATGACCCAACCACCATTGACGTTGGATATGTATTAAATGGCATTGCTTACCAAGCAAAATCAAAAACATTTTTTATCACAGGAAAATGTTGGCCAGTAATGGTTGAAGTGCGTGTAAAATAAACGTACTCTTTTAATCTTCTTTTACTTTTTTTATCTCGTAAATGATTGAACTCGCTTTTGCATTTGAATTTAAAGCTAGCAAGTTCGATATACACCCTATCAAAAAGGCCCTTACAATACCCAACAAGCCTGTCTTTTTGTATTTCTCACTCAATAGGCTAACATAAAAACTATCAAACCACATCGGCTTTACATTTGCAATGATAAATCCATTCGATTTCATCAAAAATTTCATGGAAGATGGCGAAAAATGATATAAATGTCGAGGCACATCATAAGCAGCCCAATAATTTTTATAAAATTGAGCATCATAACTCGTATGATTGGGAACAGCAATGATTAAACGACCATTGTGTTTTAATAATTTACTAAATGTATGAATGTAAGTTTTCAAATCATGAACATGTTCAAGCACATGCCATAAGGTAATAACATCAAAACTATTGGTTGGCAAATTTTCCAGTTCCGAACTAGGAAGTAAATGAATGCCGTAATTTTTAAAAGCTATTTCACGACTTGCAGCATCTGGTTCAAGTGCTGTCACTTTCCAACCTTTTTTACTCATGGCATCAGCAAATGCACCAGTACCTGCGCCTACTTCTAATAAAGCGCCTTTATATCCCGTAAATAAGGATTGTACCCAGTCTGTTTTTTGTTTCAAAGTACGTTGACGCACTTTATGGTATAGGGCGTTCATCCACCCTTTTTTGATGTCCGTATGGGATATGTATTCAGGGAAATTATAATACGGTGCTATAGCATCCTTGTTAGGAATTGGATCTGTGAAATTTAAACTGCATTTTTCACAATGTACTATTTCAAATAAATCTCCAGTTAAAGATAAATCGGTCACTGGCATTAATATTGTAATATTACTAGCATTACAAACTGGACAAATAATATTTTGCTGATTTGCCAATGCCATAAATTATTGTTTAAATAAAATTGCTAGTAAAGCAATTACTGCTAAAGCAATAGCCCAAATGGCCCATTTGTCATTTTTTTGTGCAGTTAATTCAGTCTCAAATATTTCCGAATTGGGTAAATTTCCAACTTCAATATCTTTATAAAACTGACTTGAAGTAAAATGTGATTCCCAAGTATAGGTTCCATCGGTTTTGGAAATAACGCCTAAATTTCCAATCATTACTTTTTGGTC
>RFZW01000230.1 GCA_009920495.1 Chitinophagia bacterium | reverse complement strand
CTTGGCCTATTTGCAAGCAAACAAAAAGAGCCATCCATAGTTTAGATATTTTCAAAATACTTCAGTTGATTATTTGAGAATTAAATGTAAAGTTTTTCGAGTGAATCAAAATAGTAATACCTTTAAATTATATAAAAAAGTAATTATGTCACATAATAGACGCAAATTTTTAAGCCTTACTGCACTTTCAGCCGGCGCCCTAACAATGTCAAATTCCTTATTTGGAAAAAACACAAATAATCGTTCATTGGAAGATGAATTACCAAGGTCGATTCGTGATTTAATGCCAGCGAAGGAAGGTATTATTCCTATAACCGTAGAAGAACGCAAACAAAGAATCCAACATGCGCAAGCAATGATGGATCGTGAAAAAATAGATGCCATATTTTTAGAAGGAACTACATCATGCTATTATTTTACTGGTATGCGATGGGGGCAAAGTGAACGCACATTTGGTGTAGTGATCCCTGCAAAAGGAGCGATTGCTTATGTGTGTCCAAAGTTTGAAGAGGATCGCGCGCGTGAATTATTACTTCCCGTGTTTGGCGATGAAGTAAGATGCTGGGAAGAACATGAAAGCCCTTATGCAGTCATTGTGGGCATTGTAAAAGATAGAGGAGTTAAACATCGTAAAATAGGTATGGAAGAAAGGGTGCGATTTTTTATCGCAGATGGTGTAAAAAAAGTGGCTGCAGGTTTTGAGATCGTAGATGCCACCCCAATCACTGCAGGTTGTAGAATGATTAAAACAAAAGCGGAATTAGCGTTGATGCAAAAAGCAAGTGATGTTACCATACTCGCCTATCAAGCTGCATTTACAACAATTCGAGATGGTATGTCACAAACAGAATTTAGCAATAATATTTCAGCTGCATTTAGAAAGTTGGGTTTTAGTGGTGGCGCATCAGTTCAAATTGGGAAATATTCAGCTTTGCCACATGGAAGTATTACGCCACAAACTATTCGCGAAGGAGATGTAGTGATGGTAGATGGAGGCACAAGCTGTGAAGGATATGCATCTGACATTACAAGAACATTTGTAGTTGGCAAGGCCACACAAAGACAAACTGATGTTTGGAATTTAGAAAAACGGGCACAGGATGCTGCATTTGCTGCAATAAAAATTGGTGTTGCATGTGAGCAAGTAGATGCTGCTGCACGTGCGGTGATTGAAAATGGCGGTTTTAGTAATAATTATAAATTACCTGGTTTACCACATAGAACTGGACATGGTATTGGACTCGAGGGGCATGAGTGGACTAATTTTGTAAAAGGTAATAAAACGCCAATTGCAGTAGGGATGTGTTTCAGTGATGAACCTACAATATCAATTCCAGGTGAATTTGGAATTAGATTGGAGGATTGTTTGTATATCGCAGAAGATGGCCCTCGCTTTTTTTCCAAACAAAGTATTTCCATCGATCAACCTTTCGGATAAGGGATAATTAATTTATTCTTTGCACTGAAACCATTGCTGCGGGTGTCGCTGGCCTGGAGGGTGTTAGTTGTGGATTTACACCAGTGAGCATTGTATTTATATTTTTTTCGGAGAAATATATTTCTACATAATCGTTATCACCTAATTCTACAAAAAATGAATTAGAGAAGGAGTTTTTAATCCCACTACCAAATACGGTATAAGTCATATTTGTGTTTGCGTAAGCACTACTATTACGCCTGAGCCAAATACTTACCTCATCATTAGCGGCATCTGTTTTTATAAATTGTAAAGTATATTTTATATTATAAAGCCCTGCGTTTTTTGCAGTGATGCGCGTAGGAAGCCCACTGGTGTTATTTGTGATGGCAATGTTGTTAGCAAAATTCATAAAATTAAACTTTACTACTGTGGCAGTGGCGATTGAAGTAGATTGTTTCGCCGTATCATAAAAATTGCCGTAATCATTGGGTACGGGGGTATAGTTTAAGGCATTTGTAATTTTAATCGCGGTTAAACTATCTAAACTTAATTTTTGGTTAATTCGATTACTTAAATAATTCGTATCTAATTTATTGAGCTTGAAGTCAATTCTGTTACTC
>RFZW01000229.1 GCA_009920495.1 Chitinophagia bacterium | reverse complement strand
ACACCGGGACACAAGGATTTTGCGGAAGATACTTATCGAACTTTAACTGCAGTGGATAGTGTTATATTGGTGATTGATAGTGTGAATGGGGTTGAGCCGCAAACGAGGCGTTTAATGGAAGTGTGTCGTATGCGTACAACGCCAGTGATTGTGTTTATTAATAAGATGGATCGAGATGGTAAAAATCGTTTTGACTTATTAGAAGAATTAGAAAATGAATTAAAATTATCGCTACATCCAATGACTTGGCCCATTAATAGTGGTAAGGAATTTAAGGGCGTATATAATTTACATGATAAAAATTTAAGGTTATTTGCAGCAAGTACAAAAGCGGAGGAAGAAGATATTGTTGCGATTCAAGATTTAGCAAGTCCGGTTTTACAGGAAAAAATAGGAGATAGGGATGCTGCGGTATTGCGTGAAGATGTGGAGTTAATCGATGGTGTTTATGGTGCACTCAATGCAAGTGAATATTTGGAAGGTAAAATTGCTCCTGTATTTTTTGGATCTGCGGTGAATAATTTTGGTGTAAAGGAAATGTTGGATACGTTTATTCAAATTGCGCCTGTTCCAAGAGACAGGGAAACCAATGTGCGTGAAGTAAAAGCGAATGAGGAAAAATTTAGTGGGTTTATATTTAAAATACACGCCAATTTAGATCCCAAGCATCGGGATCGTATCGCATTTATGCGGGTGTGTAGTGGTCGCTTTGAGCGAAATAAATATTTCAAGCATGTGCGCTTGGATAAAGACGTTCGATTCACCAATCCTTATACTTTTTTAGCACGCAGCAAAGATATTATTGATGATGCTTATCCTGGTGATGTGGTGGGTTTATTTGATACAGGTAATTTTAAAATTGGAGATACATTAACTGAAGGAGAAAAATTTTATTTTACAGGTATTCCTACCTTCTCTCCTGAGATATTTAAGGAATTAGTGAACAAGGATCCAATGAAAACCAAACAATTGGAAAAAGGAATACAGCAGTTAACCGATGAAGGAGTAGCGCAGTTATTTACGCAGTTTGGGGGCAACAAAAAAATTATTGGTTGCGTAGGTGATTTACAATTTGAGGTAATACAGTACCGATTATTACAAGAGTATGGCGCAGCTTGTGAATTTAGAACCCTGCCGTTTTACAAAGCATGTTGGTTAACTTCAAAGGATCAAAATAAGTTGAATGACTTTTTAAGATTTAAGCAACAAAATGCAGCGATGGATAAGGATGAAGCGCCGGTATATTTAGCGCAAAGCGAATGGTTCTTAAATACGGAGATCACGAACAATCCAGATATTACATTTCATTTTACCAATGAGGTAAACAAATAATGCAAGTTTAAAATGAAGTCAAAAACACTTACACAAAACAAAGTCAATATTATTACATTAGGTTGTAGTAAAAACTTAGTAGATAGTGAAATGTTGAGTGGTCAATTATTGGCCAATGAAATTGAGGTAGTACACGAAAATAAAAAATTAGACCACAATATAGTAGTGGTCAATACCTGTGGGTTTATTGATAAAGCAAAAGAGGAAAGTGTCAATACGATATTGGAGCAAGTGGCATTAAAGAAAAAAGGGAAGTTGGATAAAGTATATGTGACGGGATGTTTGAGTGAAAGGTATCGTGGTGATTTAGCATTAGAAATTCCAGAAGTGGACGCATGGTTCGGCACTATGGAGTTGCCGTTAATGTTAAACCAATTAAATGCAGATTATAAAGCAGAACTTTTAGGAGAAAGATTATTAAGTACCCCTTCGCATTATGCGTATTTAAAAATTAGTGAGGGTTGTAATCGTACCTGTTCATTTTGTGCGATTCCATTAATGCGTGGCCAACATGTAAGTAAAACCATTGAGCAATTGGTGAGTGAAGCAGAAGGTTTGGTGAAAAAAGGAGTGAAGGAAGTAATGCTCATTGCACAAGAATTAACATATTATGGTTTGGATATTTATAAGGAGCGAGCCTTGCCTAAATTGTTAAATGCATTAGCGGACGTAAAAGGATTGGAGTGGATACGATTACATTATGCATATCCTTCAAAATTTCCTTTGGAAGTATTGGA
>RFZW01000228.1 GCA_009920495.1 Chitinophagia bacterium | reverse complement strand
ATACTAGATGTGTTTGTTGCTAATATGCAATTAGGTTTTGCATATGTATCCATGGCTGCGAATATCTTTTTTTTAACAACACTATTTTCGGTGGCGGCTTCAATAATTAAATCAGCATCTCCAATACCTGTATTTAAATCAGTATAGGTGGTTATATTGGAAAGAAGGGTTTCTTTGCTAGTAGCGGTAAGGGTTCCTTTTGCAATTTGCCGATCTGCATTTTTTTCGATGGTGCTGATGGCCTTGTCTAATGCTGACTTATCGTTGTCTATTAAATGTACTAAAAAATGATGTTGTGCAAATACATGTGCAATACCATTTCCCATGGTTCCTGCGCCAATGACTGCAATCATTTTCATGTATTATTTTTTTCTTGATTTATAATCACCCCTTTTCCATGAGTTGATAAAACTTTTCCAAGCCACAGGATTTAAAATATTCATTGGCGGCAATTGACCTGAATAATAATATTTTGATGCCTGTTGGTTGAGCGATGCGCCAACTGCTTCCTTTCCATCAAAAGGTAAACTAGATAAGATGATTCTTTTTTGACTTGCGCTTGTATTTTTTCTTGCCGTTTCGTATAAGTCGTCGTCAATTTTTGCATTCACAAAATCGCGTTCAAATTGTGCTCTGGTAGGGCGCGGTTTTAAAATAGTGGCAGGTAAAAAATTGGTGTCATTGATCATTAATTGAATCACACTATATTGATTACCTTCTAAATTTTCGGGGATTAAAATAGTTCTGTTTTTAAATCCAATACAGGAGAAAGTAATATTTTCTCCCTTATTAACTGCAATCGAAAATACCCCATCGTTATTGGTGATGGTGCCTCGCCCTTTTTTATTTACCACCACACTAGCGAATGGAATGGCTTTTAAACTGTCTGCAGTCATCACCACCCCATACAATTGTACGACTGAATCACGGTAAATATCGGGCGCGGTAGTTTGCGCAAAATTGGTGAATGGCGATAATCCAAAAACGATTAAAAGTATAAATAGGTGAACTTGTCGCATGTGGTGCAAATTTAAGGGGCATTCCTTAAAAAACCGCACCATTTTTTATCATCAAAATGGCCTGTTTTTAATATAAAAATGGATAATCCTCCAATTAAAACTGCAAAATAAGCCTATTGAGACTTAACTTTGCACGTCGCTATTTTTTTAACAAAAACTTTAAAAATGACAGTGGATTTGATACTAAAGGCATTAAGTAATGTGCAGGAGCCGGATTTGGGTAAGGACTTGGTTACTTTGAATATGATAACCGATTTAGTAGTGGATGGGGATCATGTAAGTTTTACCATTGTGTTAACTACGCCAGCATGTCCAATGAAGGATTTGATGAAAAATGCTTGTGAAAATGCGATTAAATTATTGGTCAACAAGCAGGCGATTGTTACCGTGAACTTTACTTCAAATACTACCAGTAGAAGACAAGATGAAAAATCGGTTTTAGCGCAAGTGAAAAATATTATTGCGGTAGTTAGTGGAAAGGGGGGTGTTGGTAAAAGTACGGTATCTGCAAATTTAGCATTGGCATTAGCAGAAGGTGGTGCAAAAGTTGGATTAATGGATGCGGATATATATGGTCCAAGCGTACCTATCATGTTTGGTGTTCGTGGACAACGCCCGTTGATGAAAGATGATAATGGAAAAGGAATTATTTTGCCTTTAGAAAAATTTGGTATTCGTTTAATGAGTATCGGTTTATTAGTAGACGAAAAAGATGCCGTTGTTTGGAGAGGTCCAATGGCAAGTAGTGCTATTCGCCAATTCATTACTGATGTGGATTGGGGAGCGTTGGATTATTTAGTGATTGATATGCCTCCTGGGACAGGTGATATACATTTAACAATTATGCAAACGGTTCCTGTAACAGGAGTAGTGATTGTGACTACACCACAAACAGTCGCTCTCGCAGATGCTAAAAAAGCAATCGCAATGTTTGGACAAGCAAATATTAAAGTGCCCATCATTGGGTTGGTTGAAAACATGGCTTATTTTACCCCTGCAGAATTACCTAATAATAAATATTATTTATTTGGAAAAGAAGGTGGTCGCAACTTAGCGGAAGA
>RFZW01000227.1 GCA_009920495.1 Chitinophagia bacterium | reverse complement strand
CTTCACATGAAGGATGGGCAAATGATTTAATTATACCCGCGCCTTCCAAGGCATATCTGCCACGCCATTTAAATGTCCAATATACCTAGCTAATACAAATAAGTAATCACTTAATCTGTTCAGGTATTTTATAACAATGGGTTCAACGAATAAATTTTCTTCTTGCAAGTTCACGCACCATCTTTCTGCACGTCGACAAACACATCTTGCAACATGGGTCATTGAAATAGCACTATGCCCTACTGGTAAAATAAAAGATCTCATGGGTTCCAAAACGGAATTCATCGTATCAATCTCTTTTTCCAAATTTGTAATATCAATTTCAGTTAAATCAGGAATTTGTATTGCAGATTCTTTATCAGGATCACAAGCAAGGTGAGAACCCACAGTAAATAATCGATCCTGCACCTCATTTAATACTTTTTGAATTTCAGCATTTCCACACATATCACTCACTAAACCAATAAAGGAGTTTAGTTCATCTACTGTTCCGTAGGATTCAATACGAATATGACTTTTTGGTACCCTTGTACCCCCAATCAATGATGTTTTGCCTTCGTCTCCTGCTTTGGTATAAATTTTCATGCGGTAATTTTTTCTTAAGCCCTATTGCTTAATCAATATCTGTGTAACAAATCTAATAAAATAAAGTTCACTTATGCATAAAAAAGCTCCGCATAAATTATGGGAGCCTAGTTATATAATTTAAAGTCCACTTTTTATTTGTGGCCTACATTTAAGGTATCTGTTTCCACATTGCCATCTCTTAACCTTACTACTCTGTGGGCGTATTTCGCAATATCTTCCTCGTGGGTCACTAATATTACGGTATTGCCTGATGAATGAATTTTTCCAAATAATTCCATCACTTCCACCGATGTTTTGGTATCCAAATTACCTGTAGGCTCATCGGCTCCACTTAATTCATTTGATTTATGATGGCTTCTATCTGCTAGGCCTACTTTTTCAAGTGCGACCATTGCTCTTTCTAATCTTTCTTTTTTTGCGATACCTGCATATACCAATGGCAATGCTACGTTTTCAGCAGCAGATAATCTTGGCAATAAATTAAATTGTTGAAATACAAATCCAATTTCTACATTACGAATACCTGCCAATTCATCATCAGTCATCTTGCTTACATCATGTCCATTTAAATTATACATCCCTTTGGTCGGCGAATCCAAACAGCCTAATATATTCATTAGCGTACTTTTTCCACTTCCCGAAGGACCCATCAGCGCAACATATTCATTTGAGATGATATCTAAATTAATTCCTTTTAAAACGGGTATGGCCTGACCTGCCATAAAATAACTTTTTTGTAAATCCCTTAATTGAATAACTGATGACATTATATAAATTTATTTATTTATTAAAGCCGCTGTTCTATCAATGGATCCTTTTACTTCATCCGAACGCAATACATTAATACTATCCCCCATATGCATTAACGGCTCGGTGCCAGTGGTGTCTAATTCATTGAGCTTTTCAACAAAACCCACCAAATCCTGCATGTCTGCAACTAACTTGTCCATTTTTTCAGGTGCCACATTTAACCTGGATAAATGTGCCAAATGGCTTACTAATTTGTTGTCTACTTGCATAATACAAATGTAATCCAAAGGTAGCAACCCCCAAGCCGCATTTGTTAAATGGTCATAAGAAACAACCAGTGGCAAAAAAATTAGGTGAAATTGGAAGATTTTTTTGAAAATAGTTGCATAACTAACTAATTTTACAAAAATGTGCTTTTATGCAAAGATCAATTAAAAAAGTAGCGGTATTAGGAAGTGGCGTAATGGGTTCTCGTATTGCATGTCACTTTGCAGGGATTGGTGTGGAGGTATTATTGTTAGACATGCTTGCGCCAGGATCCAATGAAAGCACAAAAGCAAAGGAAAGAAACCAATTAGTAGATAGCTCCTTGCAAGCAGCGATTAAATCAAACCCTTCCCCTTTATATCTTCAAAAATTTGCACAAAATATAAGTACAGGAAATTTCACGGACGATATCGCAAAAATTAGCAATGCAGATTGGATCATTGAAGTAGTGGTGGAAAGATTAGACATTAAAAAATTAATTTA
>RFZW01000226.1 GCA_009920495.1 Chitinophagia bacterium | reverse complement strand
AAATATCCGTAGGATCCGGCTTCTCTTAATTTACGATCCTGTGGCTGACTGTTCCAAGACAATACACCTCTGTGATCCGCTGGATCATCAGACAAAGTAACTGTTTTGGCTTTAGTCCCATTTACAAAAATATCAATGGTTGATGGAAATAAAGTTTCATCCGTCATTGGATAAGAATTTGGATTTTTATGCGGTGAAACTTTAGCACCCAACATATAGTCCTGATTTTTATTAAATGCTTCTCCTTTGTCTTTATCAAATAATTGCTTTGCAGAAGCTTCAAATAAAATATAGGCTTCCTGTACATTGCCTAAAGAAACTTCATTTGAAAATGGAATATTGTATTCAAAAAATCCTTTACCCGCGCCATCTACTTTTAGTCCATCCAATACATTCCATTGTTTTTGAGACCAAGTTGCTTTCAAGAACTTCGAAGGCGCCACTTCCATAATTGTAGTTTTATCCTTATTCAAATCACTCTTAACTACAAAGTGCATAAAGTTGGTATGCAAAACATTTCCTGAAGCATCTTTTAATTTAAATTTAATCATACCCAAGCCAGCAAATGCAGGCACTTTAAATTCAAAAGAAGGTAATTGCTTTTGCATCCATGGCTGATAATCAAACTTCATGGTATTAATGCTATATGGCGTTGTCACCCCTGTCTTATCCATAAATTCAACATCAAATTCAACAAACAACTGTCCACCTTCTATTTTCTTTCCAGACATTACTGATATAAACAAAGGCATGTTTAACACTTCATTGCCTTTTAAGGTTTTACTTATTTCATTGCCCGTTGACAAATAAAATTCTGAGTGAAAATCCTTATCCGTCATCCCTTTTGCGATTTCAGATAAACCTGTATATTTCATGGTACGATCAAAGCGCCAATACCCATTCCACTCATTGATTACGTCATGATGTTCGGTATATAACCATCCAGCTACTTTTGGGTATTTACGAAAAGTATTAATCATTCTATGATAATCCCAACTCCAATCCACATCACCTGTACTTCCGTCATAACCCCATACATTACCACATTCTGAATTGATATTGGGTTGACCGCCTTGTTTAAATCCTTTTTCAAAATGGTAGGTACTCCCCTCGAATGTATTTTTTACAATTGTACTTAAATGATTATCCCATTCATAACCTGGCAAATATTCATGCCATGAATTAATATCTGTTTCAGTATGACCGGCACCACAACAAATTGAATTATCCTCTACCAATCTAGTTGGATCTAATGATTTAGTCAAATAATACATGGAAGCCACCCAACTTTGCGTAGTAGGCAAATATTTGGTCACTGCTTTCCCATTTTTATTGGACTCCACTTGCTTGGTTTTTAAACCCCAGGTTTCGTTAAATGTAATCCAGGAAAATATGGCAGGATGATTATAATCTCTTTTAATCATTTCTCTTAAGGTATATTCAGATGCTGCTTGTGCCTGTGCATTTGGCTCTCCCCAAAAATTGGGTAAATCCGACATCACCAATAAACCTAATTTATCAGCCCAATATAATTTACGAGGTACATCCACTTTAATATGTGTACGAATACCATTTAATCCAAGATCCTTACAAAGTTGTATTTCATTTTTCATGAAAGCATCTGTGGGAAAGGTATAAAACCCTTCTGGATGATAGGATTGATCTAATGTTAATTGTAAATAGATGGGGTCATTATTCAAAGCGATATAAGGGATATCAGTATTAGGTAAATTAACTACTGAAATTTTACGCATTCCAAAGTAGGTTTTCACTACATCTTGATTTAATTGCACACTGGTTTCGTATAAAAAGGGATCTTGTAAATTCCATAACCTTGGATTTGGAATATCAATTAAAAAACTACCTGATTTTGTGTTTTTATTAATTTTGTTTTTTGCTACAATGACTGATTCAGGACTTTTAATATTCAATACCAACTCCCCTTCGTTGGAGACCTCTTCAGCTAAAGTATATGCTACCCTAACCGTTTTGTCATCAATATTGGGCGTAAAGTGAACTGTTTCAATATAATTTTGTTCTCTACCCTCTAAATAAACGGTTTGCCAAATACCTCTTGCATCCCCATAACCTTGCTTACCA
>RFZW01000225.1 GCA_009920495.1 Chitinophagia bacterium | reverse complement strand
AATCACTACTTATTATAACAAAACAATAAACACTGCCACCTTAGGGGCAAGTGGAGCTGTGTTTGGGATTTTGATTGCATTTGTATATTTATTTCCTAATACCCTTATATATATTTATTTCCTATTTCCCATTAAAGCAAAATGGCTAGGTATTTTATATTTTGCTTTTGAATTGTATAAGGCATTGGAAAATTCAGCGGGTGATAATGTAGCAAGATGGGCCCATGTGGGTGGTGCTATTGTTGGTTTTATATTGGTTTATTTATGGAAGAAGAAAGGGAACTCCTATTTGTAATCGTTGATTAAACAAGCAGTATATGCAACAAGGTCCAAATCAAAAACCGCTATTAGGTGCTGACAATAATGCATTAGTCGCTTTGTTGGCGATCAATTTGGTCGCCTATGTTATGTTGGGATTTTTAAAAGTGATCTATTTTTTAGATGGCACCCCTATTGAATTATTTTATACAAATATTTTTCATTTATTTACCCTTCCCACGAGTGGTTCAGTGTGGCTTACTCATGCTTGGAGTATACTAACATTTAATTGGATACACGACGGATTTTGGGAATTGTTTACCAATATGATTTGGTTAACTGTATTTGGATATGTGTTACAAATGAACCAATCCAATAAGCATTTATTTCCTATTTATTTTTATGCTGGCCTATTGGGAGGCATTGCCTATATCATGATGTCTTTTGGTGTGGGTTCAAATTTTATTTCGTTTCCATTAATGGGGGCCAGCATGAGTGTTAGCGCATTAGCGATTGCCGCTACTTTACTTGTTCCAAGATTCAAACTTTTAGCCAATATTGGCAATGGCGTTCCTGTATGGATACTAAGTATTATTTATTTCGCATTACAGATTGCATCGCTAACAAATTACCAATTTGCTAATTCGCTAGTTGCAATAATATCAGTTTTAACGGGCGTTGTTTATGTGTTGTTATTAAAAAATGGGATTGATTTAGGCAAATGGATGCATAATTTATTACATTGGTTAAATAAAAGTGCAGCACCAAAAACCAATGGCTAAAAAATCACGCATAAGACGCATTAGCTTTATAAAACCGCTTCCATTGATTTGGATTAATGGGTTCTTAGGATTACTCGCGCCTTATATTGTTATTGCACAACTACTTTTATTTATTTTTTGGTTGTTGGCAAAACCATCCCTCTCACTCATTCCCTTATTTACTTTAGCCATCGGCTGGGAAACCCTATTTTCCTTGGTGGCATGGCATCCAGGCATGTCCATGGCACAAAAAAAGAAAGAAAATATATGTCGTGTGATTAGTTGGAATGTGAAAGGGTTTAATGGCAATCAGGCAACAAGCACTTTGAAATTACGTACACAGGATATTGCTTATTCCATTCAAAAATGGAATCCTGATATTATATGTATGCAGGAGTACAATACCAATGATCGGCCCAATGACATCGCCAATCACGCTACTTACTTCAATAAAAATTATCCGTATAATTACTTTTCAAAGGATATTCAGATTGCCGATAAATCTTATTTCTTAGGCTGTATTATTTTTTCAAAGTATCCCATCATAAAAGCACAACGGATTGCCTATACCAACCAGGAATCCTTAATTTATGTTGATTTATTAAGAGGAGATGATACCATTCGTGTTTTTACAACCCACCTGGCATCTTATCGATTTAAACAGAATGATTTTATCGCCTTAGAAGCAACCGCTCAGGCGAATAGTATTGATATTAGTGGCAAAAAGGGGGTGCTTCGAAAAATGCGTACTGCTTTTGTAGAACGTGCAGTACAAGCGCAAATAGTTAAAAAATATTTAGATGAAAGTCCCTATCCGAGTATCATCACAGGTGACTTCAATGATGTACCAAGCTCCTATACCTACAAAACAATAAGGGGTGATTGGTCCGATTCTTTTTTAGAAAAGGGATTTGGTATTGGTGCTTCTTATTTGGGTATTTCACCAACCCTTCGCATTGATTATATCTTATCCAATGCTTCTTGGAAAACAAAAGGCTGGGAATCATTGGATGAAAATTTAAGTGATCATCATATGATCATGGCCGACCTACAATTGATTAAGAATTAACCTTAATTATTTATTGAAAATAAAATATCTTTGAGGCAATACTAATTATGCCACTCAAGCTATACAACTCAC
>RFZW01000224.1 GCA_009920495.1 Chitinophagia bacterium | reverse complement strand
TGAAAGGAAAGAGAGGAATTATTACTGGTGCACTTGATAGCAATTCAATTGCTTGGAAAGTGGCTGAAAAAGCACATGAAGAAGGTGCAACTTTTGTTTTAACCAACGCCCCTATCGCGATGCGTATGGGTGAGATTAATGGTTTAGCTGAAAAAACAAATTCTAAGATTGTTCCAGCCGATGCGACAAATGTTGAGGAATTAACAAATCTTTTTACCCAATCTCAAGAAATTTTAGGTGGTAAAATTGACTTCGTACTTCACTCCATTGGCATGAGTGTGAATATTCGTAAAAAAATTGCTTACCCTGAATTGAATTACGACTACTACGCGAAAGGCGTTGATGTGTCAGCAATGTCATTGCATAAAATGTTAAGTGTTGCTTATAAAATGGATGCATTAAATGACCACGCAAGTGTGGTGGCTTTAACCTATGCTGCGGCTCAACGTACATTCCCTTTTTATACCGATATGGCTGATATTAAAGCATTGCTTGAATCCATCGCACGTAGTTTTGGCTACCACTATGGATTAAGAAATAAAGTACGTGTAAATACAGTATCTCAATCGCCTACTAAAACAACTGCAGGAACAGGTATCAAAGGATTTGGTGACTTTTTTGATTACGCGGACGCGATTGCACCACTAGGAAATGCAACTGCTGAAGATTGCGCTAACTATTGTGTGACTTTATTTTCCGACTTAACTAAGATGGTTACGATGCAAAACTTATTCCATGATGGCGGTTATTCTACTACTGGTGTGAGTGATTTGATTATGCAAAAAGCAGGTATCACTGAATAACCCATTCTTTCGTAATTAATAATAAAAATCATAACAAAACACACCAATAATGAATATCTCTCCCGAAGTAATTGATTACATTGGATACCTAGGTTCTTTTTTGAGTTGTGTTACGTTTATGCCACAAGTATACCTTTCATGGAAATCAAAAAGTGTAGGTGACTTAAGTTTTTTGATGATTCTAATTGTTATCACAAGCACCATCGTATGGTTGGTGTATGGCTACTTTGTAAACAGTGGGCCAGTATTAATGGCGAATGCAGTAGTACTTAGTTTAAGTTTAATGTTACTTTACTTTAAACTTACTTTTAAAAAAAAGTAAGCAAATAAAATACACCTATTAAAAAAGGGTCGCCGAATTTATCGGGACCCTTTTTTATTTCCTCAAATTAGAGACTAAAATCATAAGAGTAGAACGAAGCAAATCTTCGTGATGTGCTGGTTATACCTCAGTAATTTAAATAAATAAGGGGCTAGCAAAGCTTAGCCCCTTATTTATTTTTCCTCATCATAAGAGATTAATAATAGAGGCGCTAGCTTTCTGCGAAAGCGCCTCAATTATTAATATTCGTCTTCATTAAACATGAAGTCGTCATTACTTGGGTAATCTGGCCAAATGTCATCAATGCTTTCATATACTTCTCCTTCGTCTTCTAACTCCTGCAAATTCTCAACCACATCTAATGGTGCTCCACTACGAATAGAGTAATCGATCAATTCATCTTTTGTAGCCGGCCAAGGTGCTTCCTCTAAATAACTGGCTAATTCTAAAGTCCAAAACATAGGTTTCTTTTTTGCAAAAGTAGCCGTATAAATGATACTACCAAATGTGTTTTTTCTACAGGATGTAAACAAATTGTGAAATTTTGCCAAAATTGGGCCGGTAATCGTAGGTTTGTATCATGGAAAAGCAGCCTGCACTATTAGTTGCGACAGACATATATAAGAATTATGGCAATATTTCAGTCTTAAAAGGGGTATCCCTTGAGGTAAACAAGGCGGAGATGGTTTCTATTGTGGGTGCATCCGGGGCTGGCAAATCGACGCTGTTATACATTGTAAGTAGCCTAGAAAAAGCAGACAAAGGGCAAATTTTATTTCAAAATCAGGACATTAGTGCGCTTTCGAATAAGCAACTCGCTCATTACAGAAATAACCAAATTGGCTTCGTTTTTCAATTTCATCACTTGTTACCTGAATTCACGGCACTCGAGAATATTTGTATCCCCGCTTGGATAGGTCAAAAACCAAAAAAACAAGTGGAAACAAAAGCGATGGAATTACTCGACTTTATGGGTTTGGCTGATCAAAAAGATAAAAAGCCCCATAGTTTATCGGGTGGGGAACAACAACGAATTGCGGTAGCGCGTGCTTTAAT
>RFZW01000223.1 GCA_009920495.1 Chitinophagia bacterium | reverse complement strand
CGGATGGGTGTTTATTTTAATCCCGATACTATTTTAGAAATGGGTACTTGCTTTGGTATAACAGCGAGCTATTTGGCCATGTCCATGCCAAATCAAACCTTGGTCACCATGGAAGGAGCACCTGCAATAGCAAAAGAGGCACAAGCCACTTTTGATTTATTGCATTTGAAAAATATACAAATTGTCGAAGGCGATTTTGCGACAAGCCTTCCAGCATATTTAAATTCAATCCCGCATATTGGTATGGTGTATATTGATGGTAATCATCGCTATGCGCCTACGATGGAATATTTTAAACTTTTATTAAGTAAAGTAAACGAGCATTCTGTTTTAATTTTTGATGATATTTATTGGAGTAGTGAAATGGAAAAAGCTTGGACCGAAATTAAAAAGCAGAAGGAAGTAACTTTAACCATAGATTTGTTTCATGTCGGCATTGTTTTTTTTAGAAAAGAAAATAAAGAAAAGCAACATTTTACCATCAGCTATTAATTTAAATATAAATAATTGTTACCTACACTATTTTTAGATTCACTAGCAGGCTTGCCTGGGTTCGATAAAAACGCTTTTGAGCAGGTGCATGCCCAAGGAGAACAAATCACATCGGTTAGGTTAAATAAGTATAAGCAATTTAATTTAGCAGCGCATCCTTTTTTAAATACTGCTGTACCTATGTCATGGTGTGATCAGGGGCTTTATTTAAATGAGCGTCCGCTATTTGTGTTAGATCCCTTATGGCATGCGGGTGCTTATTATGTGCAAGAGGCCAGTAGTATGTTTATACAACATTTATTGCATCAATTAAATATGGATACCAAATCCATAGTACTTGATTTGTGTGCTGCACCTGGTGGAAAAAGTACTTTATTAGCAAACTGGTTTAAAGATGGATTGGTCGTTGCCAATGAAACGATCAAAGGGCGCAATGCGATCTTGGTGGAAAATACGACCAAATGGGGCGCTGATAATATGATTGTCACGCAGAATGATCCAGGGCATTTTAAAGCCTTGCCTGCTTTTTTTGATTTAGTGATGATTGATGCACCTTGCAGTGGCAGTGGTTTATTTCGTAAAGATGTTTCTGCAATTTCAGAATGGAGTTTGGATCATGTGCAACATTGTAGTTTAAGACAACAAAGAATCATTGAAGAGTCGTTGGATACTTTAAAAGAAGGAGGCTATTTGGTTTATTCCACTTGTTCTTATTCCTTTGAAGAAGATGAAAAAATAATGGATCAAATTGCAAATTTACCAGGAATGGTGAATGTTAAAATTCCAGTGCCGGCCTCCTGGAATATCATCACTTGTGAAAGTCCCGAACATCAATGTCAAGGATTCAGATTTTATCCTGACAAAATAAAAGGGGAAGGTTTTTTTATTTCTGTATTTAAAAAAGAAACAACTAGCTATAGCAATACTAGTGCTGATACATTTAAATTTATACCCTTATCAAAGAATGAATTAGTGGTCGCAAAATCATTTTTTGAATTACCCGCTACGCATCAATACTTATCACATCAAAATAGTATGATTGCAATTCCGATTTTATTTGAAGCATCTATTTTGTCTATTTTGAGTCATTTATATGTAAAAAAATTGGGATTGGATTTGGGTGCAGTGAAAGGGAAGGACTTTATTCCATCCCATGCTTTGGCAATGAGCTATTGGTCCAATTTACCTTTTGCAACCCTTGAAGTGGATACGCAAACAGCGCTCAATTACTTAAGACGCGCGGATGTAAAATTAGACGGAAATGTGGGTTGGCATTTGATCCAGCATCATGGAATTGCACTTGGATGGGCTAAATTATTACCCAATAGAGTGAATAATTACTATCCAAATGAATGGAGAATATTGAATTACTAGTACTTACATATACTATTTAGTTAACATACTAATTTTTAGCCTTTTCTTTGCACTTGATTTTTGTACCTTTGCGGTATGTTTAAATATGGCCTTTTATTGTTCTTGTTAATAGTAAGCGCATTTGCGCCTGGGTATAGTATTGCCCCTTTGCAAGTAAAATCAGCCAAAAAACAGGTACCCCAGAAAAAAACGGCTACAACAAGTAAAAAAAATACCACTGCAAGCAAAAAAGTAACACCAAAAAAGGGATCAAACACTGTTGCAAAAAAAGGCAGTGCTGTAAAAACGGCCACTGCAAAAAATAAAATCAGTTCCAAAAAATC
>RFZW01000222.1 GCA_009920495.1 Chitinophagia bacterium | reverse complement strand
GAGATATTTCAAACTGAAAAAGTAGCTGAACATGCACATCATACCGTAAAGCGTGCACATGAAATTGGATTAACGGACACGGAGTTATTAACGCAGGATGAATTGTTTGCGTTAGAGCCACGACATAAAATAAATGCATTGGGTGCGATCTATTTTAAATGTGATGCGCATTTGTACCCCAATAAATTAATGAAACAATTAATTGAAGATTTAAAATCAAAGGGGGTGCAGTTTTGTTTAAATGAGGAAGTGGTTGATTTTGAATTAAACAATGGAAAAATTCAATCGGTGATTACCGATAAAAATAAATATACAGCCGATACTGTGGTTTTAGCTACGGGTTCATGGAGTAGGGAGCTGGTTCAAAAATTAGGCATTAAAATGCCATTGATGCCAGGACGCGGCTACTCAGTTACGTTGGAGGACTCTGCATTTCAAACAGATTATCCATCGGTATTAATGGAAGGGCGCGTTGCACTTACCCCCATGGATGGAAATAAAATGCGCTTTGGTGGCACTATGGAAATTACAACCACCAAGGCTGCGCCGCAAATGAATAGAGTGGTAGGCGTTTTAAAAGCAGTAAAACAATTTTTTCCTGAATTTGATATACCCACACCAAGTTGGGATAAAGTATGGTATGGATATAGACCATGCTCTGCAGATGGCTTACCCTATTTAGGACGTTCAAAGAAAATAAATAATTTAGTGATAGCAACAGGTCATTCAATGATTGGATTAAGTTTAGGTGCAGGTACCGGAAAACTAGTCGCTGAAATTATTGAAGAAAAACCTACGAGTATTGATATAAGTTTTTATCATCCAGAAAGATTCAATAACTAATGAAAAACAATGCCACTTCCATACCTTATAGTGCTACAGGCGTTTTTTCGGCATTGGTGAATGATTATATTTCAGGAAATGGAACAGCGCGTGATTATGTACCCTATGCGCCCGATATGGAAGGGATAAAAAAAGCAATACAACAACGGAAGTTTTCAGCTACGCAACGTCAAGTTTTGGTAGCTGTGCTGGAAAATCAATACCAAGTGTTAGGCGCAGGTATCAATGAAAAAAATAAAGCAGCTTTTGAAAAAGTGCAGGCAAATATTGGTCTATTGAAAAACGATAATTGCTTTGCTGTTACTACTGCGCATCAGCCCAATTTATTTACAGGGCCACTCTATTTTTTTTATAAAATAATCCATGTAATTAAATTAGCATCAGCATTAAAGGCGCAGTTTCCAGAGAATGAGTTTGTGCCTATCTATTATATGGGATCTGAAGATGCAGATTTAGCGGAAGTAGGCAGTTATAATATTGATGGTGCCAAACACCAATGGAAAACAAAACAGACGGGTGCCATTGGACGTATGTTGGTGGATGATCATTTATTACAATTATTACAAGATGTAGAAGGCTATTGGACGGTTAAGCAGGAGGGAAAGGAAGCATTGGCAATCTTAAAAGCTGCTTATAATAAAGGGAATACCATTAACGAAGCCACTTTGCAAATGGTGCATTCATTTTTTGGGAATCAGGGTTTGGTGGTGGTGCAACCGGATGATGCAAAATTAAAATCACTTTTCGTGGAAGTGATGCAAAAGGAATTAACAACGCAGTTTTCTCATGCTGCCATCCAACCTACACTTAAAACTTTATCAGAAAATTATCATGTACAATCGGAAGGCCGGGCGATAAATTTATTTTATTTAAAAGATGCAAATCGAAATAGAATTGAAAAAAACGGGGATTTATTTTCAGTGGTGGATACCAATATTCAATTTACCCAAGCTGAAATAATTAATGAATTAAAAACATATCCTGATCGATTTAGTCCGAATGTAATTTTAAGAGGGGCATATCAAGAAACCATCCTGCCTAGTGTGGTATTTGTTGGTGGTGGGGGCGAGCTCGCGTATTGGATGGAGCTAAAAGAAGTTTTTGACCAAGCTGGGGTAAATTATCCTGTAATCCTATTGCGTAATTCATTTTTATTTATCAATGAAAAGCAAGCCAAACAATGGGCTTCCTTGGAATTTAATTCGGAAGCTTTATTTCATTCCATTCCCGATTTAGAATTAGCGTTTGTTAAGAAACAAAGTGTTGAAAATTTAGCTTTAACGGAACATATTGCTAGTTTGAGCGAACTGTACAAAGCAATACAACAGGATGTGATAAAAATTGATG
>RFZW01000221.1 GCA_009920495.1 Chitinophagia bacterium | reverse complement strand
GAAAGGCGACACTGTAGTAGTGATTGCTGGTGATGACAAGGACTTGAAAAAGCCTCGCACCGTGTTGGAAGTAATTGTAGATAAAGGTCGTGTTGTAGTTGAAGGTGTAGCCATCGCAACTAAGCACACTAAACCATCTGCTTCTAATACAAAAGGTGGTATCGTAAAAGTGGAAGCTGCTATTAACATTAGTAATGTAATGTTATGGGATGCTAAAACTGGCGCTGCTACAAAAGTGAAGCGTTCAAGAGAAGAAGGAAAATTAGTAAGAATTTCAAAAAAATCAGGGGAGGTAATTAAATAATGAGCACAGTAAAATATACTCCAAGATTAGCAGACAAGTACACGAAAGAAGTGATCCCTGCTTTATCTAAAAAGTTTGGTTACAAGTCTGTAATGCAAACTCCTAAGTTGGAAAAAATTTGCATCAACCGTGGTGTAAATGGCGCAGTAAATGACAAGAAATTAGTTGACATCGCTTTAGATGAGTTAACAACGATTACTGGTCAAAAAGCAGTTCCAACTATGTCTAAAAAAGACATTTCAAACTTCAAATTACGTAAGGGTATGCCGATTGGCGCTCGTGTAACTTTAAGAGGTGTAAAAATGTATGAATTTTTAGATCGTTTGGTATCTGTTGCGTTACCACGTGTGCGTGACTTTAAAGGAATTAGTGATAAGGCTTTTGATGGCCGCGGTAACTACACATTGGGTGTTACTGAACAAATCATTTTCCCAGAAATTGATATTGATAAAGTAAATAAAATTACTGGATTGGATATCACTTTCGTTACATCTGCACAATCAAATGAAGAAGCATACGAATTATTGAAAGAATTAGGTATGCCATTTAAAAGCAACAAAAAAGAAAATAACTAATTAATAAAATAGAATTATGGCAAGAGTATCCGTCAAAGCAAGACAAAAAAAGCGTGAGGTAACTGTCAAAAAATTTGCAGAAAAACGCGCCGCTTTAAAAGCTGCTGGTGATTATGCAGGATTAGACAAATTACCTAAAAATGCATCACCTGTCCGCCTAAAAAATCGTTGTCAATTAACAGGTCGTCCTAAAGGATATATCCGTTACTTCGGAATCTCAAGGATTATGTTCCGCGACATGGCTTTGAATGGTTTGATACCAGGTGTTAAAAAAGCAAGCTGGTAATACTTTAAAAAAGTAAGATTGATTTAAGTTCATTCATTTGAATACTGAAACAAAACAAAATTTAGAACTGATTAAAATACGAATATGGTAACAGATCCAATAGCAGACTACTTAACAAGAATACGTAATGCCCAAATGGCACAACATCGTATCGTTGAAATACCTGCGTCCAACTTGAAAAAGCGCATCACTGAAATTTTGTACGATCAAGGATATATCTTGAAATACAAATTTGAAGATGATAACAAACAAGGTTTAATTAAAATTGCCTTGAAATATGATGTTGCTACCAAACAACCAGCAATTCGCTCTTTAGATCGTATTAGCCGTCCAGGTTTGCGTCATTATGCAAAACCAGCTGATATTAAAAGAGTAAGTAATGGTTTAGGTATTGCTATCTTAAGTACGTCAAAAGGTGTATTAACTGATAAGCAAGCGAAAGCAAATAATGTAGGTGGTGAGGTTTTATGTGCCATCTCCTAATAAAGAAAACAAATTCATTGCTTAGTATGCATTTAAGCCTTTTAGTCGGGGCTGAAAACAACTAAGTAAAACAAATAAAAAAGAACGACTATGTCAAGAATTGGAAAAAAACCAGTAGGACCTAAAGGTGAATTATCTCAAGCTATTGATCGCGACATTACTGTTGAGATTACTGAAACTGAGTTAACTGTAGTTCGTCCTACTGAACAAATTCGTCACAGAGCAATGCATGGTTTATACCGTTCATTGATTTCTAACTTAGTAAAAGGTGTAACAGAAGGATATAAAAAAGATTTAGAGTTAGTGGGTGTGGGTTTTAAAGCAGTAAACGCTGGAAACATTTTGGATTTAGCTTTAGGTTATTCTCACAACATTATTTTTGAAGTTCCTAAAGAATTAAAAGTTTCTACAACTACAGAAAAAGGACAAAATCCTAAAATTTTCTTAGAAGGTAGCGACAAACAATTAATTGGTCAAGTAGCTGCGAAAATCAGAGGATTACGTAAACCAGAACCATACAAAGGAAAAGGGGTTCGTTATTCTGATGAGGTGGTAAGAAGAAAAGCAGGTAA
>RFZW01000023.1 GCA_009920495.1 Chitinophagia bacterium | reverse complement strand
GCTGCTTCACCACCACCTTCTTCACCTAATTTAGAGAAAGAACGAATCATACCTAATACCGTTCCGAACAAACCTAATAAGGTTGCAACAGATGCGATGGTAGATAAGAAAACTAAATTCTTCTCCAACATTGGCAATTCCAATGCAGTAGCTTCTTCAATTTCTTTTTGAATATTCAATACTTTTTGGTCTGTATCTAATTCAGTATTTGAAATCATTTCTTTGTATTTCTTCAAACCTGATTTCATTACATTACCTACAGATCCTTGTTGCTTATCGCACTCAGCTAAAGCTTTATCCACTTCTTTATTTGCTAAATGAAATTGTACTTTACGAACAAACTGTGCAATGTTTCCTTTTCCAGCTGCTTTTTTAATGGTCATTAACCTTTCAATAACAAAAGTTAAAACGATTAATAAACTACCAATTAAAATTGGAACGACGATACCACCCTCATACATTTTAGTAAAGGTTCCTTTTGGTCCTTTATGCGAAGGCCAAAATCCACCATTCGGATCAGGAGTTGTGAAATTACTAGCGTTACCTAGCACAAAACGCCAAATAACATAACCTGCTACGATACACACGATAGGTGCAAGTGTAGCAACCAAATTTCCGCCTTCTTGAGGCTGTGCAGCGCTCTTAGCTGTTGCAGTTGATTTTGAAAGATCAGCCATGATTCAATTGATTTTAGTTTAAAATTATTTTTTTAATTACCCTTAATAATTACGAACCCCATTTTCTCTTAAAATGTATATTTATAGTTATTAAGGGCTTACAAAATAGGTAATTTATTGGTCCAAACAAATTTCCAAGTATTTTTTTATTATAAAGTTTTACAAAAAACCATCCGTGTCCCGAAACTTGTATATTTACTATTCTATTTTGTAAACTAATAATGTTTAATATGAAAAAAATCATGCTCGTTTTTGGCCTATTTGTTATGATACAAAGTCAGGTTCAAAGTCAACGCCCAGGCGGTCCTAGACCCGATCAAATGCCAGGCCAACGCCCTGATACTAGTGGCGTAAAAAAGGATATACCACCTGTAAAAACCGGCCCCAAAGCCTATGGGGAAGTTATCACCAAAAAAGCGGTTAGCCAAAAAGGTGTTTTTACCGTACATTTCTTAGATGATAAGTTCTATTTTGATATTCCTGATAAATTAATCGGAAGAGAGCTTTTAGCAGTTACTCGTTTCGTAAAGGTGCCAGGTGGCGCACGTAAATACGGTGGCGAAGAAGTAAATGAACAAAGCATTGTATTTGAAAAAGGGCCCAATCAACGCATTTTTATGCGTGTGGTAACCCTTATTAGTAAGGCCGACTCTACACAAACCATCGCAAAAGCAGTGAAAAATTCCTATTTAGACCCGATTGTGGCTTCTTTTGACATTAAAGCCTTTGGTAAGGACTCAAATAGCTCCATTATTGATGTAACTGACTTTTTTAAAGGGGACAACCAAGCGGTGAGTTTAAGTAGCAATGAAAAGCGCTCTTTTAACCTAAGTGCTTTAGCCCCAGACCGCTCTTATATTCAAAGTATCAAGTCCTACCCTAAAAATATTGAAATTAGGACCGTTAAAACCTACTCCGCATCCGCTGGTGGGGGATTAGGAAGTCCAATGGGTGGTGGTAGCACCATTCCAGCAGTAAGCAATGCAGGGGCCGTTACTTTTGAATTAAATACGTCGGTATTATTACTACCTGAGGTTCCAATGAATCGCCGTTTATTTGATCCAAGGGTGGGTTATTTCGCAGATAATTTTGTCGAATATTCAGATGACCAACACAAGGTAGAAAGCCAAACCTTCGCTGTGCGTTATAGATTAGAGCCAAAGCCTGCAGATATGGAGAATTATAAAAAAGGCATGTTGGTGGAGCCCGCAAAACCAATTATTTATTATATCGACCCAGCGACACCAAAAAAATGGGTGCCTTACTTAATCGCAGGGGTAAATGACTGGAATGTAGCTTTTGAAAAAGCAGGTTGGAAAAATGCAATCAGTGGAAAAGAATGGCCGAATGATAGTACCATGAGTTTAGAAGATGCACGTTATTCAGTGATACGTTATTTCGCATCAGATATTGAAAATGCCTATGGCCCACAAGTGCATGATCCTAGAAGTGGTGAAATTTTAGAAAGCCATATTGGCTGGTACCACAATGTGATGAATTTAGTGCATGATTGGTTTATGATACAAACTGCTGCAGTGGATAGCAATGCGCGTAAAATGAAATTTGATGATGAATTAATGGGACAATTAATTCGCTTTGTATCCTCACACGAAGTTGGACACACTTTAGGTTTGAGACATAATATGGGAAGCAGTAGTAAAACACCTGTTGAAAAATTAAGAGATAAAAAATGGGTGGAAGCAAACGGACATACTGCATCCATTATGGACTATGCGCGTTTTAACTATGTAGCGCAACCGGAAGATAATATCAATGAATCTGGTTTATTCCCTCGTATTGGAGATTATGATAAGTGGGCGATCCAATGGGGTTATACTTATACAGGTCAATCAGATGTAAATGAAGATAAAAAAGAAAATAACAAATGGATTATTGCTAATTTAAAAAATAACCCAAGAGTTTGGTTTGGTGGTGAAGGATTTGGTGCTGATCCACGCGCACAAACAGAAGATTTAGGCGACAATGCGGTTTTAGCAAGCGATTATGGTATTAAAAACTTAAAACGCATCCTTGTTAAATTACCAGAGTGGACAAAAGAAGAAGCAGATAAATATGAAAACTTAAATGATATTTATATGCAACTCGCTGGCCAATTCAATAGATACGTGAACCATGTTGCTAAAAATATTGGTGGTGTTTATGAAAATATTAAAAGTGTCGAAGAACCAGGTGACGTTTATACACCTACGCCAGTAGCAATGCAAAAAAGTGCAATGGCATTTTTACAAAATCAATTATTCACTACGCCAAAATGGTTATTGGATAATTCAATTTTGAATAAAATTTCTAACCCTGTTGCGAATGAGCGTGTACAAGGAATTCAAACAAGTGTATTAAAAAGCTTGCTTGATAAAGGCCGCTTATTAAGATTAACAACAAGTAGCACTCGTTTCAACAATGCAAGCTATGCATTAACGGAAATGATGGATGATGTAAGAAAAGGATTGTTTAGCGAATTAGCGACACAAAAAGCAACGGATGTATTCCGTCGCAATTTGCAAAAAACTTACGTGAGTCAATTAAATGACTTAATCAATCCTAGTGCTAGCCCTGCCGCAGCTGCAGCTGGAGGATTTAGAATTGGCGCACCAGTGGATGTTGAAAATTCAGATGTATACTCTGAAGCTAAATCACAATTAAAGAAATTAGCTGCTTCCTTAAGAACAGCTACTTCAAGTGATGCAGCAACTTCGAGCCACTACGCTGATTTACAAGACAGAATTAAGAAAGCATTAGATCCTAAGTAAATAGGAACTGCCTTTCAAATACGAAAAAGCCCCGCCCGATTGATCGGTGCGGGGCTTTTTTATGCAACTGCTATGTTGCAAATTTTTTTCAAGTTATACAAAGCGAAAAAATAGCTTGGCTAAGAAATGCGTTTGTAGCATTTCAGGACAAGACTATTTTGTAGCGATAAATTAATGGAATGCTTTACTAAAAAAGCTACTCATATCGAAGTGCATCAATCGGATTCAGCGCTGCTGCTTTCATCGCTGGATAAATGCCTGCAACCAGTCCAACCAAGGTACAAATGGCAATTCCAATACCTACCCATAACCAAGGAACAATGAAACCTGTTTTTAAAACAATACTAAATATATTTCCGACCAGTACCCCTAAAATAATGCCGAAGATGGCACCTAAAATACTAATCAAAATACTTTCAAATAAAAATTGACGACGTACATCCTTCTTTTTGCCGCCAATGGCTTTAATCAATCCTACTTCTCTGGTACGTTCATTTACGGCCACTAACATAATATTCATTAATCCAATCGCTGCTCCAATTAATGTGATCAAACCAATCGCACCAGCCGCACCACTAATTCCAGCCAATAAACCAATAAATATATCAGCAAACTTATCACTCTTATCGATGATAAAATTATCTGACTCACTTGGTATTAGTCTACGCGCTTTTCTCATTTGCTCCATGGATTCTCCAATGGCAGGTTCCAACTCGGTTACATTATTGACCATTACGCCTATTTGATAGGAGGAACTGATGTTTTGATATTGTCTAATATTTTTAAGTGAGGTTACAATCACATCATCTTGACGCATCATTGCACTTGAACCCTTTGATTTTAATAAGCCAATCACACGATAGGGCTTGCCTCCCACTAAAATAACTTTGTCAACACTTTTCTCGGGATTATTGGGAAATAATTTCGTGGCTACATTACTACCTATCAAACAAACATTACGGCCACTTTGCAAATCCACATTATTTAAGTTGCGTCCTAGGTTTAATTGATACCCATTCACCCCTAAATAATTTTCATCCCCTCCCCACATGGACACCTGAGGATTGGTTTTATAATTTTTATAATGCAGTTCATTGTTTCCATTCCCTCGACGATATACACTTACTTGCGCCCTGTTAAAACTATAATTATCTTTAAAATAAACAGACTCCTCTAATCGAATAGGCTTGTCTAAATTTGATTTTTTTTCTTTTTGTCCTTTCTTTTGTTTTGAAAATTCTTGCTGATTTCTTCCGCCGCCGCCCATCATTCTTGCATTCATTTCCTTATACCTAATACTGAATGCATTTGCGCCCATAAAAGAGAAGTTTTCCTTCAAGCTTTGATTCATGGCTGATATTGCGGTAATAATTCCAATCAATGCCATAATACCAAAAGCAATAATAGCTACTGTAATACCCGTGCGTAGTTTATTACTTTTTACAGTGCGCCAAGCTAAAATAAAGGAATCCTGAAGCGTCATGCTAATTTTAATTATTGAACAATAAAGGTAGGACAGAATTAGGCAATGTTCCCCCTACAATTTGAAGAGCGGTTAAAAGTAGAGATAATTGAACAGTAAATTAGGAAAAACACCAAGGACCAGAATCAAAATAGCAATCACTGCCAATTTATAGGTATAGGATTTATCTAATTCCCCAATCGCAGGTGTCCCTGGCACAAAATACATGGCTTGAATCAATTTGAAATAATAATACACGCTGATACTAGCAAATATCATCGCCACCACCACCAACCATATTCCTGCACCTGCTATTAAAACTGCATTGATCATATAATATTTTGCAAAAAATCCCCCTGTAATTGGGATGCCTGCTAATGAACATAAAAACACCGTCGTTAAAAAAGCTAGTAATGGATGCGTCTTGGCCAAACCATGAAAAGCTTCAAAACTATTTTCTTTCATTTTTATTAACACGGCAAAAATACCAATGCTCGCTAATGAATATACGACGATATATAAGAGGATCCCTTCGTTGGCAAAATTAGAAGTGCCATACAATGCAAACAACATGAAACCTGCTTGCGCGATGCTTGAATAAGTCAACATTCTTTTTACGCTTCTTTGAAACACGGCAGTCACGTTACCCACCAACAAAGTACTTACAATGCCCAATGGCAATATAATCACCCAGGTTTTTTCAAATGCTTTATATTGAACTAGGTATATATTAATGAAGGCGATAAAACCTGCGGATTTAGCAATGGTTGCCATGAAGGAAGTAAATACGGTTGGCGCACCATCATATACATCTGGTGTCCAAAAGTGAAATGGCGCTGCAGAAACTTTAAAATTCATTGCAGCAAAAATCAAAATGAGCCCTCCTGAAAACATAAACTGTTCATACTGTATACTAGCATCTGGTGGCATTAATTTGAAGCTACCAGTGGCGCCGTAAATAAAGGTGATGCCTAATAATAAAACGCCCGTTGAAAATGAGCCCATTAAAAAGTATTTAATAGCCGCCTCATTACTGAATAAACTTTTTTTATCTGAGCCAGTTAAGATATATAATGGAATTGATAAAATTTCGATACCAATGAACAACATGAGTAAATTATCAAATGAGGTTAAAATGCTTGCACCGCAAAGAATAAAAAAGAACAATGCATAAAAATCTGCCACATGATTTCCGATTTTTGAAATCTCTTCCCCATTGATCCAAATGTAAATAAAGGTTAAACAATAAAATAAGGTATTGGTATACAACCCGAATCGTGTAAAAGACAACATGTTTTTTGTGTCTATATCTGCTACATACCAACCATTCAGCTGCGCTAGATTTGCTAAAATCAAAATAATCAAACCAAATAAAGCAATATTTTTTTGCTTATTTTCTCCCTTGATACTCCAGGAAGCAAACATCATTACAACACCTAAAAAAGCAGAAATTATAATTGCATTCATTATTAATGTGTTTAATTTATTTAACGATTATTTGTTGTAAACTATCAGCTGTTAAATCGAATAAGGGCTGTGGAAATACACCGGTAACAAAAACAATAATCAATAAAACGATTAATACAATTTGAGCAGGTGTATTAATCGTTTGCATTTGGTTGATCTGTGTACTCACTTCCCCGTAAGCTACTTTTTGAACCATATTTAATGTATAGATAGCTGCTAATATAATACTTACGCCAGCAGCTGCGCCTACCCAAACATTATACTGGAACAAACTATTAAACATTAAAAATTCACCCACAAAAGCATTGGTTAATGGTAGTGCGATATTGGCTAAAGCAAAGCCAACCAATAAAATTGCCAGGGTGGGTTGTTTTTTAGCTAGCCCGCCCATTTGTTGCATGGATCTAGTACCCGTTTGTTGTTCAATGATATCAGCTACAATCCATAAGCCTAAAACATTGATACCATGTGAAAATAATTGGACCATTACCCCTTGTATTCCAATTTGAAGATGCGAAAATATAGCTGCATTCATTAAACCAATATGCGCTATTGATGAATAGGCAATCAAACGTTTGATATCATCTTGACGAATCGCAATAAAAGAAGCATATAATATTCCGATCACCGATAAAATGACCACCACGTGGATGTGTGCCATAAATGCCGTTGGAAATAAAGGCAACAACCACCTAAGAATACCATACAAACCCATTTTAACCATCACCGCACTCATGACCATGGTTACTGCAGTTGGCGATTGCTCATAGGCATCTGGCTGCCAAGTATGTAAAGGGAAGATGGGCATTTTGATAGCAAAGGCAATAAAAAATAATGCGAATGCAGTGACTTGTTGTCCCCCAGTTAAATTGGCCTTCGCAAAGGATTGAATCAAAAAGCTTTGATCACTCGTATGCATATAAACAAATACAATTCCAATAAGCATCATCAAAGAACCTAAAAATGTATAAATGAAAAATTTAAAAGTGACTGCAATTCTTTTTTCACCGCCCCAAATAGAACTTAAAAAATAAACTGGGATCAGTGCTAATTCCCAGAAAAAGTAAAACAATAAAGCATCCCCTGATAAAAACACCCCCATCAATCCACTTTGTGTAAAAAGTAATAAGGAAAGAAAAATATTTTTTTGCTTGGGCTGATTTTGTGAAGTCGCAATAATGATTGCCGGGAAGCTAATTGCAGTTAATAATACTAAAATTTTTGCTAAGCCATCTACATGTAATAAAAACTGTGCATTCAATACTGGAATCCATGGTGCATTAAAATCAACTGCCCCTTTACCTGCTACTACTATTGCCGCCACCAAAGTTCCCAATGTGGAAACAATCGCTATTGTATTTGCCGATGTATTCTTTTTAATAAAAAGCAATAACAAGGCGGTAACAAAAGGAATTAATATAAATGATAGTAACATATAGCTTATTAAATAATTTATTTAATCAAATTGTGAAAAAAACGCAATAATAAAGTGTCATTGAACCAAAGTAAAAACAATAATACAATTCCTAAAACCATAAATAAAATATAATACCCTACTTGTCCATTTTGTATCAATCTTAATTGTCTTGCACTATACTGTACCAATTTGCCCGTACCATTTACTGCACCATCAATCACTTGTTTTTCAATACTGTTTTTCAAAAATCCCGCAAAACGATTTAAAGGATTTACAATTACAGTATTGTATAACTCATCTATATGCCATTTGTTATAGAAAAATTGACCTATGAAACTAGTAGGCGCTTCATCTGTTTTCTTTCTGTAAATATTAACTGCCATCAATAATGCAATGACTGCGATGGACACCGACACTGCCATTAATACCCACTCCGTTGCATGTGATAAACCAATTTCAGTGGGTTCGCCAACTATGGAACTTAGCTGATGTGACAACCAGTGATGGCCTCCCATTATTTCAGAGGCAAAGTCATCGCCATCGGTGATTCATGTAAATGTGCTTCCTGATTGGGGGTGCCTCTAAATTTGCCTAAAAAAGTAGTGGCATATAATCGGAACATGTAAAAAGCAGTCATCGCAGCACCGATCACACCTAATACCCAATACACCGGACTTTTTGCAAAGGCTGCGGCAAGTATTTCATCTTTTGAAAAGAAGCCACTAAATGGAGGTACCCCTGCAATTGCGATACAACCTATTAAGAAAGTGATATGTGTAATGGGTAATTTGGATTTTAATCCGCCCATTTGACGAATATCTTGTTCGTGATGCATTGCATGAATAACCGAACCAGCACCTAAGAATAATAAAGCTTTAAAAAATGCATGTGTGATTACATGAAATACCGCACCTGAATAAGCACCCACGCCTAATCCTAAAAACATATAACCCAATTGACTTACTGTTGAATAAGCCAATACTTTTTTGATATCATTTTGTTTGATCGCAATAGTCGCTGCTAACAATGCGGTACTAATACCAATGACAGCAATGACAGTTTGTGTAATTTCACTATGACTAAATAAAATATTGCTACGGGTTATCATATAGATACCTGCAGTAACCATGGTTGCAGCATGAATCAAAGCTGAAACAGGGGTTGGACCCGCCATTGCATCCGGAAGCCAGGTGAACAAAGGAATTTGCGCACTCTTTCCCATCGCACCTACAAATAATAATAAAGTAATGCCTGTGATATCTGCACTAGATAATTTAGCCAAACTTTCCGCAGTGAGTACCTCATTGTAACTTACCGAACCCAGCTTGAAAATCATCCAAAATATCGCTAATAAAAAACCCAGATCCCCAATGCGATTCATAATAAAAGCTTTCTTAGCTGCATAATTAAAATCACCATTCGTAAACCAATAGCCAATTAATAAATAGGAACATAAGCCAACGCCTTCCCATCCAATGAACATTATAATATAGTTATCTCCTAGTACTAAAAGCAACATAGAGAAAATAAATAAATTCAAATAAGCAAAATACCTTGCATAGTGCGCAGCGGATTCCTCCTTCATGTATGCAGTGGAATATAAATGAATCAAGGACCCCACACCGGTGATGACTAATAGAAATAGACTAGATAATGCATCTACTTTAAAATCAAAGGGTATTTTAACAGTTGTCGTATTGATGAAATCAAAATAATGAACACTTGTAGCACCATGTTCTTGTACATATAAAAAAGCAAAGATGCTTGCAATAAATGAGCAAACAATATATCCAGTTGCCTTATATGCAATTACCTTTTTACTCCAATAATTGCGCCCCAACCCATTGAATAAAAATCCAGCAAGTGGCCATAATATGATAAATCCTACCAACACTTTCATTATTCCCATTGCATTAATTTTTTAATCTATTTAAAAAATTGATATCTACTGAATGTGTATTGCGATACATCATTACAATAATTGCCAATCCCACACTTACTTCAGCAGCTGCCACTACCATAATAAAAAATACAAATATTTGTGCATCAATTCCAGTGGTTGATGTTGCATTTTCAATCAATGCATAGCCATGAAACATTTTGGAGAAGGCAACCAATAATAAGTTTACTGCATTCAACATAAGCTCAATACACATAAAAACCACAATGGCATTGCGACGTGTTAATACGCCTGTAACACCGATGCTAAAAAGCGCTAAACACAAATAGATATAATATTGTATAGGCATACTGAATAAATTTATTTTTTTCCAATTATTACTGCGCCCACCATGGCACTTAAAAACAAAACACTACTTATTTCAAATGGAACAACATACTCATTGAACAAGGCTTTTCCTAAAGGATGAATGAGTCCAATCACCCCATCCTTCATAAGTAAAGTTCTTCCTTGTATCTGTCCAGTTTGTTTTACTAATGCCACTAACAAAGTTAAAAAGCTACCCCCTGCAACCACACCCAATAATTTTACTAAAAATTGCTTTTGCGGCTCACTGTCTTTTTTTACATTAATTAACATGATCACAAACAAAAACAACACCATGATCGCCCCTGCATATACGATAATATTAACGATGGCTAAAAATTGCGCATTTAATAAAATGTAATGGCCTGAAATTGCAAAAAATACCAATATTAACCAAAGTACACTGTGGATTGGATTTTTACTGACCAGCACCATAATAGCGCTGCCTATAGCAAAAGCTGATAATGCAAAAAATAAAATTTGAATGATGCTCATAATTATTTATGCTTGTACTCCTTTTGCCTTCGCATAATCGGCTGCGTTGGTCAATGGATTTGGAATTAATAAATCATTTTTGTCATAGATGAAACCTTTGCGTGTGTAATTCGCTGGCGCAAAAGTTTCACTTAAGTAAATGGCGTCTTTTGGACATGCTTCTTCACATAATCCGCAAAAAATACAACGCAACATATTGATCTCATATTTAGCAGCGTATTTTTCTTCTCTATATATATTTTCTTCCCCTTCCATTCTTTCTGCCGCTTCCATGGTAATGGCCTCTGCTGGACAAGCCACTGCACATAAACCACATGCAGTACATCTTTCACGACCTTCCTCGTCTCTATTTAAAACATGCAACCCTCTAAACACCGGACTAAATTCCCTTTTTTGTTCAGGATACCTGATGGTCGGTTGCTTTTTGAACATATGACTAAATGTAATCATCATGCCCTTTATAATATTAATCAAGTACAAGCGCTCCCAAAAAGTCATGGGTTGTCTTTGAACGGCTAGTGCTTTGTTTGTTAATGTTTGCATGTTAAATATTCGTACAGTTTTTTAAATTAAAGTTTCGCTAATATTAAAGCTCCAGTTAATAACATATTAAATAAGGCCAATGGGATCATCGTCTTCCAACCTAAATTCATTAATTGATCATACCTGAATCTTGGGATGGTCCAACGAATCCACATGAATAAAAATACAAATAACACTATTTTAATAAGTAAGGTACCCACGCCAATCATCGCTGCAATATTTGGAGCTACTGTTGTTTCATCAAAAAATGGCAAATCATAACCGCCAAAATACATGGATGCCATAATTGCACTACTCATAATCATGTTTACATATTCGGCGAATAAGTAAAAGCCTAATTTCATAGATGAATATTCCTGATGGTATCCAAAGTTTAATTCATTTTCAGCTTCGGGTAAATCAAATGGGGTACGATTACACTCGGCCATCGCACAAATAAAAAATATAATAAAGCCCAAAGGTTGATATACTACATTCCACCAATGTCCTGCTGCTTGATCCGCCACAATTGTTTTTAAACTTAAACTACCGGTTGTCATTAACAAAGCAATCAAGGCTAATCCCATCGCAATTTCATAACTGATGGCTTGCGATGCAGCGCGTAATGCGGACATCAACGAAAATTTATTATTCGATGCCCATCCACCAATCATAATTCCATATACACCCATACTTACCACGGCAAATATGTATAAAATACCAATGTTTACATCGGCTATTTGTAATGCAATAGTGCGTCCAAATAAATGTACATCCGTTCCCCAGGGTATTACTGCAGATGTCATCAAACTTGCCGTCATCGCCAAACCTGGACCTAATATAAATAACCACTTACTTGCGCTTGTTGGAATAATTTCCTCCTTCATGATTAATTTCAATCCATCTGCCAATGGTTGTAATAAACCAAAAGGGCCCGCCCTATTGGGACCTGGTCTGTCTTGTAATATGGCCGCTACTTTACGCTCACCAAATGTGGTGTATAAAGTAATTAACAAAGTCGTTAATACAATAATTACAATTAATATTAATTTTTCAATAACCAAAGCCCAATCGAATGAAAGAAGTGTCATACTATTTTAATTAGGCGTTATTAATATTATTGTTAAAAGTAGCACCATTGGATGGCCCTTGGTTTTCACCTAAGTGCAGATTGGGCTGATTCACTTCGCTCTCACTATGAATATCCATTAACAAGTGTGGCGACCTACCATTGTTGATTGCTGCAAAAGTTTCTGTTGGTTTAGTCGTCCCTATATTTCCCGCATAATGTCCTTGTGCAATCACGGACTGTCTGCTTATTTCACGCGGCCCTTCAATGACCCAATCTGTTGTTTGCTTTTTATCAAAACGACAAGTGTTACATATCCATCCTGGTTTTCCGTCGGGTGTATCTTCAATCTCACCCCATTCATCTTTACGTGCTGTGACTCTATACACTTCATCCCCTCTATTCCATAAAGTAACACGGCCTGAACATGTTGGACAATCGCGGTGCGCATCCATTGGTTTTAAAAACCATACCCTATTTTTGAATCGGAAAGTTTTATCTGTTAAAGCACCTACTGGACAAACATCAATCACATTACCTATAAATTCATTGTCCAAACTTTTTTCAATATGCGTTGCTATTTCAGCATGGTCTCCTCTATCTAAAATACCATGTTCCCTTTTATTGGTTAATTGATCAGCAGTGAAAACACAACGGTAACATAAAATGCAACGCGTCATATGTAATTGAATATGTTTTCCTAAATCGTGTTTTTTAAAGGTGCGTCTTTGAAATTCATAGCGTGTACCTGACTTGCCATGTTCAAAACTTAAATCTTGTAAATGACATTCGCCGGCTTGATCACATATTGGGCAATCAAGTGGATGATTTAATAATAAAAATTCAACCACGCCAGCTCTTGCATCCACTACTTTTTCACTGGTAATATTTTTTACTTCCATCCCATCCATCACGGTCGTTCTACAAGAAGCAACTAATTTAGGCATTGGGCGCGGATCTTTTTCAGAACCCTTGGAAACTTCCACTAAACAAGTACGACACTTTCCACCACTACCTTTCAGCTTACTATAATAACACATTGCTGGTGGTGCAACTGTACCTCCAATTTGTCGCGCCGCTTGCAATATGGTAGTGCCTGCTGGTACTTCAATGGTAATGTTGTCGACTGTTACTTTAAATAATGTTTGTTCACTCATAGTTTTACGCAATGTTATGCAGGTACATGAATTGGATCTGCATAGTGTTGTAAACCAAAATTACTTGTTTGGGATAATTCTCTATTATGGATATGCCATTCAAATTCATCACGGAAATGTCGAATGGCTGCTGCTACCGGCCATGCTGCTGCATCTCCTAATGGGCAAATAGTATTGCCTTCAATCTTTCTTTGAATGTCCCATAATAAATCTATATCGCTCACTTCTCCTTTTCCTGATTCTATTTTTTGTAATATTTTTTCCATCCAGCCTGTACCTTCTCTGCAAGGCGAACATTGTCCGCAACTTTCATGTCTGTAAAAGCGTGCTAAGGTTAAAGTATTTTTTACAATACATTGGTCTTCATCTAATATGATAAATCCACCGGAACCCATCATGGAACCTGTTGCAAAACCACCATCACTTAAACTTTCATAATTCATATAGCGTGTTTCACCCTTCGCTGTTTTTAATAATAAGTTGGCAGGTAAAATAGGTACACTTGATCCGCCTGGAATACAAGCTTTCAATTTTTTACCATTCGCAATACCACCACAATATTCATCACTGTAAATAAAATCTTCAACCGAAATGGTCATATCAATTTCATATACCCCTGGTTTATTAATATTACCACAAGCTGAAATTAATTTTGTTCCAGTTGAACGACCCACACCAATTTTTGCGTATTCATCTCCACCCATTTTAATAATTGGCACTACTGCTGCTAATGTTTCTACATTATTCACCACGGTTGGTCGCATCCATAATCCTTGAATTGCAGGAAAGGGTGGTTTGATACGCGGGTTTCCTCTTTTACCTTCAAGTGATTCAATCAATGCTGTTTCCTCCCCACAGATATACGCACCCGCACCACGATGCACATGAATCATACAATCAAATCCAGTTCCTAAAATATTTTTTCCTAGCCATCCATTTTTTGTTGCTTCCACAATCGCTTCCTCTAAAATATCTGCCACCCAAGCATACTCTCCTCGGATATAAATATAAGTGTCGTTGGACCCTAATGCAAAGGAGGATATAAGTAATCCTTCTAATAATAAGTGTGGTAAAAATTCCATTAAATAACGATCCTTAAAAGTACCAGGCTCACTTTCATCTGCATTACAAACCAAGTGACGAGGCACTCCCTCGGGCTTTGCAATAAAACTCCATTTCATTCCAGCGGGGAAACCTGCACCCCCTCTTCCTCTCAATCCGCTCTTCTTTACTTCCTCAACAATGGATTCAATGGTCATTTCCTTCAACGCTTTCTCTGCTGCCGAATAGCCCCCCTCACGACGATAAACATCATAAGAACGAATTCCTGGCACATTGGCTTTTTCTAATAATAATTTTACACCCATTGTTACTTCTTTATCTTTTCTAATTTTTTGCAGCTACCTGCATTCTATATTCTGCAATAATTGCGTCCACTTTTTCCTTTGTTAAATGCTCTCTGTATATTTTTCCCACCTGCATCATTGGCGCATAACCACATGCACCCAAACATTCTACCAACTTTAAAGTAAAAATGCCATCCTTTGTTGTTTCCCCTGGTTGAATGCCTAATTGCTTTTGTATATAAGTAATAATATTTTCAGAACCACTAACCATGCAAGGACCCGTTTGACATACCTCAAAAACAAATTTTCCTACTGGCTTTAAGTTGTACATACTGTAAAAGGTAGCCACCTCGTATACTTCAATGGGTTCAATGTTTAATAAAACAGCTACATAATCCATCGCTTCCGTTGGCAACCAACCCCCAAAACTATCCTGTGCTAAATGCAACACTGGTAATAGTGCACTTTTCTGTTTCCCTTCTGGATAACGAGCCACCAAGCGTTTAAACTCAGTCATTTGTTCGTTATTAAATTGAAGACTCATATAAAAATTTCTTTTTCTTAATAATTATAATACTATGCATCCAACTCACCTGCAATCAAATTCAAACTACTCAAGGTCACTACCGCATCACTCAACATCCCCCCTTTAATCAATTCCTCAAATGCTTGGTAATAAATAAAACAAGGTCTTCTAAAATGCAATCTGAAAGGCGTTCGTCCACCATCGCTGATTAAATAAAAACCCAACTCACCATTGCCACCCTCTACAGCACTATAAATTTGCCCTTTAGGTAAATCTATTTCCCCCATGATAATTTTAAAATGCCAAATCAAGGCTTCCATCTTCGTATATACATCTTCCTTTTTCGGCAAATAATATTCAGGTACATCTGCATGATATATTTCGGCATCAGCCCCTTTGAATTCTTGTATTTTTTGGTAGGCTTGTTTGATAATTGAAATGCTTTCCCACATTTCTGCATTACGGACTAAAAAGCGATCGTAATTATCACCTGTTGTACCTACTGGAACTTTAAAATCAAAATCTTGATAACTACTATAAGGTTGTTGCACACGCACATCATAATCAACCCCTGCTGCACGTAAATTAGGGCCTGTAAAACCATAATTCATTGCACGCGCTGCACTAATTCCTCCAGTACCTTGGGTACGCTCCATAAAAATACGGTTGCGTGTAAATAATTTTTCAAACTCACGTAACACCCCAGGATATTCATTTAAAAATTTCTCCAATTTTGTAAACGCCGTATTGGTAAAATTTCTTTCAAAACCACCAATGCGTCCAATATTGGTCGTAAGTCGCGAGCCGCACACTTCTTCATAAATTTCATAAATCAATTCGCGGTATTGCATCACGTACAAAAATCCAGTATACGCACCTGTATCAACTCCAACAATCGAATTACAAATTAAATGATCAGATATACGCGACAATTCCATGATAATTACACGCAAGTAGTCGACACGCTTAGGCAAATCAATTTTTAAAAAACGCTCGCAAGTAATATGCCAGCCCATATTATTAATCGGGCTACTACAATAATTTAAACGATCTGTAATTGGCGTAATTTGATACAAAGGTCTGCGTTCTGCTAATTTTTCAAAAGCACGATGAATATACCCAACCGTTTGTTCCGTCGAAACCACACGTTCGCCATCCACTTCCATAATATTTTGAAACACACCATGCGTAGCTGGATGGGTTGGGCCAATATTTAAAGTGGTCGTTGTTTTTTCAATTGACCCTTTTGGTAAGGTGATATGACTATGTTGTTCCATTAATATATTTATTCTCTGTTCTTAATTTATTTTTTAACTACCCTCTTCCAAACATCTCATCATCCTTATCAATACGCGTTTGATCTTCTAAAGGAAATTCCTTTCTTAATGGGAAGTAATCCATTTCATCCACATTTAAAATACGTTTCAAATTAGGATGCCCAATAAAATTGATGCCAAAAAAATCATAAGTTTCTCGTTCCATCCAATTGGCACTTTCAAATAATTTGGTTGCAGTAAACACATCAGGTTTTGCTACTGGCACTGCAATGGAGAAACGAATACGAATATTCTCAATAAAATTATGCAAATGATAAACCACCACTAATTCAGTGTCTTTGTTATCAGGATAATTTACGCCACACAAATCCGTTAAAAAAGTAAAACCTAAGCTAGATTCCTCGTATAAAAATTGTAATACTTTTAAATTATTTTCCGCAGCCGACTCAAAAGACAATATTCCGGAATCAGTAGAAAATTGAAATACTTGATCGTTGAATTTTTCAACTAATTTTTCTTGTATATAGGTGTTGGTTAAAGCCATTATAAATGCGGTACTGTTTTAATTTATTTTATTGTATGCCATAGCTGTTTAACAAATCCCTGTACTTTTCACTATTTCGACGGCGTATACTTTCTTGCCCTACTAAATCTTGAATTTTCATAAAGCCATCAATAATCGCTTCGGGACGCGGAGGACAACCAGGCACATACACGTCCACTGGTATTACTTGATCAATTCCTTGCAAAACACTGTAGGTATCAAAAATACCACCGCTGGAAGCGCAAGCACCCACTGCAATAACCCATCTTGGCTCAGCCATTTGTAAATATACTTGACGTAATACTGGTGCCATTTTTTTTGCAATAGTTCCCATCACCATAAGTAAATCACACTGACGTGGTGAAAAGCCAACGCGTTCAGAACCGAAACGAGATAAATCATAATGTGATGCCATGGTTGCCATAAATTCAATCCCACAACAAGAAGTAGCAAATGGCAATGGCCACAAAGAATTTTTTCTTGCCAATCCTACCACCGAACTTAATTGTGTTGCGAAAAACCCATCACCAGGAACACCATCTGGTGCTTTTCCCATTGAAATAGCATCTGCAATTTCAGCTTCTTTTGGATTTAAATTAAATCGAACTGGACGCATATTGTTGATTAAATATTTATAAAGATTAGTCTTCCCACTTTAATGCTCCTTTTTTGATGATGTATATAAAACCAACTAAAAAGAAAGCAACAAATAATACAATTTCAAAAAAACCTTTCCAACCCAACTCCTTAAAATTTACAGCGTAGGGGTAAAAAAAGATAACCTCCACATCAAACAAAACAAAAAGTATCGCAATTAAAAAATACTTCACTGCCATGGGGGATCTTGCATCCCCATGCGATTCAATACCACTGGCAAAACTTTCTAATTTATCTGTTGTTTTTCGAGAAGGACCAACCCAACTTGAAACTAAAATCATGAAGCCGACAAAGCTGGCCGCGAACAATAATTGTAAGGCAATAGGTAAGTAAGTAGTAGCGCTGTTTATTTCATTAGCCGACATCAAATACAGTGGCAAATTCATACACTATGTTTTGGATTTGCAAAAATACACAAAGGATAGCTCATAAATTTTGGTTACCACCTGTTTGCATTTTTTTAATGATTTCCCAGTTTTTTGTCAAACTTTCCTTGATTTTCAAGGTTTGTGGCTCCGCAGGAATAAGCTCTAAAACCTTATCACACATCGCAATTGCTTGCTCATATGCTTTGGTCTCGTTATAATACCCCATCATGGTATAAAAATTGTTGACCATGGCTTGCTTATTCTTAGTCATATCCTTAGACAAAAACTGATTTTGTAGGGTGACTGCTTCAAAAAGTACCCCTAAATTGTTTGCCGTATCCAATAATTTAGCTGCTTTTACATTAAATGAATACCCATTTGGTTTGTCAGGGAAGGCCGTGATATATTCCATTGAAATGGCTTTTGCAATAGCGCCCTCCTTTGCATTTGCCGCAATACTTGCTGTTTTGTAATAATATACCTCATCCTTAACACCTCTAAGTGCTGAATAATTCGCATACCATTTTAATTCATCGGAGTACATATTAGCTTTTTCTAACATTTCATATCCTAACTTATAATATTTAAGCTTATTTACCCGAGCAGTATCAGCTGCAATTGCCTTTTCTAATAAAGCAGCTAATGCGACTTGGTTGCCGCTAAAACGTGATATAATCCTAACCGCTAATTCGTAATCACTAGTGACTATCTTATCTGCAGTACTTTTACCCATGAAATTTTCTATATATGTTTTTGCTTGCACTGAATCACCTTTACGATCATAATTGTATGCTAATAATACCCCTAATCTAGGTAAAGCAGCAATACCAATGGAAGCTTCTAATGCTTTTGCTTTTTCTAAAGATGCATCATATTGCCCTGCACGGAAAAGATAATCTGCATTAAAAATGTCTAAGGAAGGATCCTTATCCGCGTATTTTAAAAACAAATCCAAATTCACTTTTGCGGTCTCTGTTGCTGACTGTGTATTGAGATCTGCATAATAGGAATACAACGCGAAATATACAGGAGGGAAACTTGGGTCAGCCGCAATCGCTTTACTATAATATTCATCAAATGACTCCTTGTTACTTTGTGTTTGATACACCCTTCCAGTTCTGTAATAAGGAAAAGCATTTTTTGGATCGCGT
>RFZW01000220.1 GCA_009920495.1 Chitinophagia bacterium | reverse complement strand
AAATAATTGAAGTAGGCATTTCAGAAGTTATATATAAAAAAATAGATAATTTAAATGGCCCAAATTTTTCAATTTTAAAATCAGATCTTTCAATGATTCGATATGAAAATGGAACAAAAGAAGAATTTAAAGAGGCGGTAAAAACAATACAAAAATCAAAAACGACTAAAATAGCTGTAGGTGTTGCTAAAGGGGTCGCAGGAGGATTTGGTCTGTTAATTGCAATAGGTGTAATTGGTTTTTTATCATTAATTATTTCAACAATTCGTCATTAATAATATTTTAGATTACGATCGGACAATATTATTATGTAATAAAAAATACACCTAAGCTCAATCTGTTTTCAATTTGATCTTAGTAAATATTAGCAAATGGGAGAGCGCTAATACAGATAAGTTTATAAAAAGCAGTGTCTAATTCTGAAATAGCTTTACAATAAACTATCAGCATGAAAGAAATATCAGCATTAAAGGTTCGTGTTTTTGGTAAAAAATGACAAAAACCTCACGCAAAACCTCACGCAAACCTCACGCAAAAACAACAAAGGACCCACGATTTAACGTAAGTCCTTGATTTTCATGTAGCGAGCATTGAACTACATTCAAACCAAATGTGGAGGGATTTGAGATATTTTTATATAATGGTTAAGACTTTTGAAAAACTTATGAAAACCAAAAAGAGCTAGTAAAAGGGTCACTTTGTTACATAATATAATTATTTTTACCATAACTTTACTACATAAATATACCAAATTTACCATAACTTTAATACATGTTTAAAAGAAAGCTATTATTAGAACTTGAAAAATGGAGGCAAAATATACCCCGCAAACCACTTGTAATTAGAGGTGCTAGGCAAGTTGGAAAAACTACACTTGTGAATCAATTTGCAGCGCAGTATGAACAATATATCTATTTAAACCTAGAACTATCAGAAGACAAAGAACCCTTTGAAAATTTCACATCCATTGAGAACTTATTAAACACACTATTTTTTCTTAAAAATAAAACATTATCCAAAAAAAGTACTACCCTACTATTTATTGATGAGATACAAGAAGTACCAAAGGCTTTAAATATACTTAGGTATTTTTATGAGCTAGCTCCTGAAATTTCTGTCATTGCTGCTGGAAGTATGCTTGAAACTTTATTTGACAAGAACATTAGTTTCCCAATTGGCCGTGTTGAATATAAAGTTATCAGACCAGTTTCATTTCCGGAATTTCTATCGGCTATTGATGAGAACGCAGCATTAGAAAAGTTAACACAAGTCCCAGTAGCTGCATTTGCTCAATCAAAATTATTAAGCCTGTTTCATACTTATGCTTTAATAGGAGGTATGCCTGAAATAGTTCAACATTACGCAACACATAAGGACCTTGTAACATTAGGCCCTATTTATGATTCATTAATTAGTGGATACATGGATGATGTTGAGAAATATGCAAAAAGCAATGCACAAATATTGCATATTAGGCATTGTATTCAAAACTCATTTGCTCAAGCTGGTAAAAGGATAAAGTTTGAAGGTTTTGGCAACTCCGCCTATAAGTCGCGCGAAATGGGAGAATCATTGCGTACATTAGAAAAGGCATTACTCATGCAATTAGTTTATCCTTGCACCTCTGCATCCCTACCAATGGTTACAGACATAAAAAAATCACCAAGGTTGCAAATTTTGGATTCAGGATTATTAAATTACTTTCTTGGAATTCAGAAAGACATTATTGGTACTGATGATTTAAATAGTATTTACCAAGGAACATTAATTGAACATCTAATTGGTCAAGAATTATTAGCGTTTCAATATAATGCACTAAGTGCGCTGAACTTTTGGGTAAGAGAAAAAAAAGAATCAACTGCCGAGGTTGATTATCTGTTCCAATACGACGGATTGATCATACCCATTGAAGTTAAGTCTGGTAAAGAAGGTACACTAAAATCACTACATAGTTACATGGATATAGCTCCACACAATTTTGCTATTCGATTTTATGCAGGTGCATTAAATATTACAGATGCCATTACTCAAAATGGAAAGCAATACAAAATTCTTAACCTACCATACTATCTAGTTTCTCAAATTGAAAAATATATTGCTTGGTTTATCCAAACAAAAAAAATCGGCCACTAAAGCCGACTTTCTGAATTCATCTATTATTCTTGGGAATATTGTTATTTTCAAGAATAACAGTGTAGCGAGACCGGGATTTGAACCCGGGACCTCAGGGTTATGAAGATTTTTTAAGAAAAT
>RFZW01000219.1 GCA_009920495.1 Chitinophagia bacterium | reverse complement strand
ATTGGTTTGTATAAATCATTTAGTATTACAGTGAATCCAAAATCAGGGATACTTAGGGATTTGAAAATTAATAGAAGCAGGACATTCTCCTCTTCCTCTTATTAGCTAAGTCGCTAAATATGCAAATTCTAATAGTTCATGTAAAGGGGCCTGTTGATTTCTATGACTTATTATTTTTGTCATAATGTTCGGCCATAATATCAAATACCAAATTTTTTAAGGATTCGGAGGTGTGACCTGCTGGTGAAATTGCAGGAAGAATATTTAAAATAATTTTACCAGGTCTTAAAAATAAAATGGGCTTTGCCGGTAATATTCTTTTTGTATTTAATATCACGACAGGTACAATCGGTTTACCTGTATCCACCGACAATCTAAATGCACCATCATAAAATGATTTCAAGGGGTTGTTTTTTAAAACGCGTTTCATTTCCTCATAGCTTTTGCGACGACTTTCATTATTTTTTCTATCAACAATCACTGTAGCAAATTGATAAATCCAACCAAACAAAGGGACATAAACAAAGCTCTTTTTTGCAATGGTTTTATTTGCCCTAGCCAAAAACGGGGTGCTCACTGGAATATCAATCAAACTATTATGATTGCATACAACAACTGCATTTTCTAATCCATCAAATACCTCTTTTCCGGTTACTTTAAATGTACATCCAGATAATAATAAAAAAGCGCCCATCCATATTTGAGATAAAAAACGGTGGTATCTGGTTTTTTGGGGATCGGGTAAAATAAAGCAGACCATATAAAATGGAAAAAATACCATCATCGTTGAAGCGAAAACAATCAAAGCCCAAATGGCTAATATGCGTGCTAGTATGTTTTTAATCAATTTCATTTTAACTTATGTCGTTAAGGTTTCCAATCAATAGGGTCTATATTATTTTTTGCCAAATATTCATTAGATAAACTAAAATGCTTGCATCCGAAAAAGCCATTATGGGCACTTAATGGGGAAGGGTGGGCTGCTTTTAAAATTTTATGTTTTGTTGCATCAATATAGATCTGTTTTTGTTGGGCAAAGTTACCCCACAATAAAAATACGATCCCTTTTTTTTCATTGGATAAATGTTTGATAACATCATTCGTAAATTCCATCCAACCAATTTTTCCATGGCTGGCAGGTTCATTTTCCCGAACGGTCAATACTGCATTTAATAATAATACCCCTTGATTTGCCCACTTGGTCAAATCACCAGTCGTTGGAATAGCTAAGCCAATATCTTTATTCAGTTCCTTGTATATATTCATTAAGGAAGGTGGTGGTTTAATTCCTTCGGGAACTGAAAAGCTTAAACCCATCGCTTGGCCTGGGTTATGATAAGGATCCTGACCTAATATAACCACTTTTACTTTATCATAAGGGGTTTGGTTAAAAGCATTAAAAATCAAGGAACCCTTAGGATAAATAACTGTTTTAGTAGCGCGCTCAGTTTTTAGATGCGTAGCAATTTGCAAAAAATAAGGCTTGTCAAATAAATGAGACAAAGCTTGTTTCCAGGAAGGCTCCATTTTTACATCCATATCGCAAATTTACATGAATTGACCATTATAATAGGGATAAGTTATAAGTGGGGGTTTTCTTTGATTTTCAATAAAATAGACAATAGGATATAATGTTCAAATCTAAAGTAGGGACAAATATTAATTAATTAGAAACATTTTTTGTTTATTTTCAATACATCAAATTTCGAATTGAATTTAAAATAAAATTTCATGAAAAAATATTTTCTAATATTAAGCCTATTCTACGTCGTTCAACTTAATGCACAAGGTTCACATGTAAAAATTGAACCAGTCAATTTTTCAAAAGTAAACGTAACAGATGCATTTTGGAAACCCAAAATGGATTTGGTCGCTACCAAAACTTTAGCTGCTTGTATTTATCAAACAGAGGAAAAAACGGGGCGGATCAGAAATTTTGAAAAAGTGGCACGCAACAGAGGCGAGAAGCATGAGGGCATTTTTTATGATGATTCGGATGTATATAAAGCCATTGAAGCCATGGCATATTCTATCAAAACAAATAAGGACAAAGCGCTAGAAGCAAAAGCGGATGAATGGATTGATAAAATTGCAAGTGCCCAATTACAAGACGGCTATCTAAATACCTTTTATACGTTAACAGGATTGGATAAAAGGTGGTCTGATATGAGTATGCATGAGGACTATTGCGGAGGTCATATGATTGAAGCAGCCGTAGCATATTATGATGCAACAGGAAAAAGAAAGTTTTTGGATGTAGTTATTAAATGGGCGAACTA
>RFZW01000218.1 GCA_009920495.1 Chitinophagia bacterium | reverse complement strand
ACCTAGATTAAGACATTCCCCTGAAGTGCATACCGGAGCACTGAATGATATTTTATTTATATTGTTATTGTTCTTTTTGATTGTATCTACTTTGGCAAATCCAAATGTCATTAAAGTATCAAATCCTAAATCATCCACAGACACCAAGGCCAAACAAACGGTGGTTGTGACTATTGATAAGGATCAAAAATTATTTATTGGTTCTGCGCCTGTAACCATAGATTCATTGGCAAGCCAATTAAAAATATTTTTAGCAAAGGAAACGGACAAGCCTTCGGTGGTGATCAATGGAGATAGTGTTGCAAGTTTAGGCACTACTATTAGAGTCATGCAAATTATAAAGCAATTAGGGGCAACGCCTGTGATTGCTGTTGATCCTTCTCGTTAATTAAACCCCTTGTTTTGGTTTTAAGCTTGCTCGAATCATTCGATCTTTTCCATACATGTCTTTTCTTAATTCTGCATGATAGCCCATTTCGTCAAATAAGGATTGGATGGCTTTGCCTTGGTCATAATGCATTTCAAAAAATAATTGTCCATTGGGGTTTAGGCATTGCTTGCCTAATCTTGCGATGATTCTATAAAAAATTAATGGATCCTCGTTGGTGACAAATAACGCGAGTGCGGGCTCGTAATTTTTTACTTGCACTTGCATATTTACTTTTTCATTAAAAGGAATATAGGGTGGATTGCTCACTATAATATCATAATTGCTTGGCATGGAAGCCGACATTAAAATATCCTGTTGCAGCCATTCAATAGTTGCATTTAATTGCACTGCATTTAATTTAGCTACTGCTAATGCGCCTTCGCTAACATCTAATCCAGCAATGTTGCAATTGGGTAATGCAGTTTTTAATGCAATAGGGATGCAACCAGAGCCTGTTCCAATATCAATGATATGTAAAGGCTTATTAATAATTTCTGCATATTCAAGAATCCATTCTACTAACTCTTCAGTTTCAGGGCGTGGTATTAATACCTGATCATTAACTATATATTCTTTACCCATAAACCAAGCCTTTCCTAAAATATATTGAATGGGTTTTCCTTTGGCTAATTCTTCCCCATATTTCTTTAGCTCATTTACTTGCACTTCGCTTAACTGATCGTTTTTATGAATGACTTGTTGAAGTTGGTTGTTTCCAGTAACATGTTCAAATAACATGGACAATAAGCTGTTCAGTTCAATGGCGTCAAATTGATCCGCTAGTTGCGCTTTTAATGCTTGTTTGCTTTCTAGTAAATGAGCCCCTTTCATTACAATACCATCGAGCAAACGGCCATGGCTGAATTTAAGGATCGGGGCAGCAGATTTATTGCTTATGCTTATCCAGCACAAAGTATTGATCAGTGTAAAAAAATGGTCGCACAATTAAAAAAGGAACATCCCAAAGCGGTACATCATTGCTTTGCTTATCGCCTAGGTGTTGATGGCGTTACCTTTAGGGTGAGTGATGATGGCGAGCCGTCTGGAACAGCTGGGCGTCCTATTTTGGGTCAAATGGATAGCAAGGAATTAACCAATGTATTAGTGGTGGTGGTCCGTTATTTTGGCGGTAGTTTATTAGGCGTGCCTGGTTTGATTCATGCGTATAAAACGGCCACTTCATTGGCATTGCAGTTAACGCCACAAATTCAAAAAGCGGTGGAGTTGAACTATGAAATTAATTTTGATTACCATCAAATGAATGAAGTGATGATGGTTTTAAAACAATATAATTGTTCTGTTGTTTCACAATCAGCGCAATTATTTGTTTCTTTAAAAGTGGGTATTCCTAAATTACGATTGGATGAAGTCATGAACAAGTTAAATGATCTAAAAGGCGTAAGTTATTCCACCACCTTAGTTGTTTAATGACTAATTAATATTTATAAAATCCTTCTCCTGTTTTAACGCCTAATTTTCCATCGCTCACTTTTTGTACTAATAAATTAGCAGGCGCATATTTTGAATTGTTCAATCCTTTTTCCATGATCTCTAAAATATTTTTACAAACATCTAGCCCAATGTAATCGGCTAATTGCAAGGGCCCCATGGGATGGGCCATTCCTAATTTCATAATTTGATCAATGGTTTTAGCGTCGCTGACACCCTCCGACAAAGCAATAATTGCTTCGTTAATCATGGGCATTAAAATTCGATTTGCGATAAAGCCAGGAAAATCGTTTACAACGCAAGGTATTTTACCTAATTGTTCCGTTAAGGATACAATTATTTTAGTGACAGAAGGATCCGTTTCTTTGCTATTAATTACTTCCACTAATTTCATCACAGGT
>RFZW01000217.1 GCA_009920495.1 Chitinophagia bacterium | reverse complement strand
ACTGGGTTCTGGGATACTTTCCGAAGCCTTTTCCCATTTTTAACATTAATGTATCCTGAAATGGATCGTCAAATGATGCAAGGCATGGTCAATACCTATAAGGAAAGTGGCTGGCTGCCTGAATGGGCGACCCCTGGTCATAGAGCAACGATGGTTGGTAGTAATTCGGCCTCTGTGATAACCGATGCTTACACAAAAGGGATAAGAGGGTTTGATATCAATACTTTGTATGAAGCCTTAATGAAAAACACAGAACAGCAAGGCCCACTCAATACCTTAGGTCGTAACGGTGTGAAAGAATATAATACTTTGGGTTATGTACCTGTTGATAAATATGGGGGCAGTGCTGCAAAAACTTTGGAGTTTGCTTATGCTGATTTTTGTTTACGTAATTTATCAACCTTATTAAAAAAACCAGAAGATCAAATTAAAAAATTTGAACAACGTGCATTGAATTATAAAAACATATTTGACCCCAAACATAATTTGATGCGTGGGAGAAATACGGACGGAAGTTTTCAAAATAATTTCAATCCATTAAAATGGGGTGGTGAATTTGTCGAAGGCAATGCTTGGCATTATAGTTGGAGTGTGTTTCAGGATTTCAAGGGCTTGTCTAATTTAATGGGGGGCAATAAGGTCATGGAATCCATGTTGGATAGTGTGTTTAATCAGCCACCCGTATTTGATGGGTCTGCATATAAAGGGGGTGTTATTCATGAAATGACCGAAATGCAGGTAATGAATATGGGGCAATATGCACATGGCAATCAACCTATTCAACATATGATTTATATTTATAACTATTGTGGAGCACCTTGGAAAACCCAGTTCCGTGTGCGAGATGCCATGAATAAATTATATCGTCCTACGCCTGATGGTTTTTGTGGGGATGAAGATAACGGTCAAACAAGTGCTTGGTATGTTTTTAGTGCGATGGGATTTTATTCAGTTTGTCCTGGTTCACAAGAATATGTACTTGGTTCACCCTTGTTCAAGAAAATCACTTTGAATTTGGACAATGGCAAAAAATTAAGCATTGAAGCGCCAGCCAACAATGAACAAAATGTATACATACAATCGGCAAGCTTGCGTGGCAAGCCTTTTAACAATAATTATATCACCCATGATGATTTATTGAAGGGGGGCAAACTTATTTTTAATATGGGAGTAAAACCAAACTTGAAAAGGGGCATATTACCTGTGAATTTTCCTTATTCAATTACCCAATAAAAAGATTAAATTACAAAAGCATTTATAAAAACGCAATTTCAAAAAAAATAATAATATGAAACAGTCTTCAAAAAACAATATCAACCGACGTTCATTCGTGGGCCAATCAACAAAGGCTGCCGCAGCTTTTATGTTCGTTCCTCGATTTGTATTGGGTGGTAAAAATGTACATGGTGTTCCTTATATAGCGCCAAGTGATATGATTTCTTTAGGTTTTATAGGCGCAGGTAAACAAGCAAAAAGCCTAGCTGGGTCTTTTATAAATACAGGGGAGGCGCGCATTGTTGCATTAAGTGAGGTGTATCCAGGAAAAGCGGAAACAACCATGGATAAAATAAAAGCAACCTATTTAAAAAATCCATCATTAGGCGTATATGCTGATATGCCCGTTTATACTGATTTTAGGGAATTATTAGAACGTAAAGATGTGGATGCGGTTGTTATTTCAACGCCTGATCATTGGCATGCGGCAATGGCAGTTAGAGCAGCTGCGGCAGGTAAAGATATCTATTGTGAAAAACCACTTTCATTAACAGTGAAAGAGGGAAGAGCAATGGTGCAAGCGGCACGCAAATATGATCGTGTTTTCCAAACAGGAAGTATGCAACGTTCTTGGAATGAATTTAGACAAGCAGCTGAGTTGGTTCGTAATGGAACAATTGGTGAAATAAAGCATATTAAAGTAAATGTAGGACCAGCACCCATCGCATATGATTTACCAGCGGAACCAATGCCTCAGGGTTTGGATTGGAGCAAATGGTTAGGACCGAATGAATTTGCCAACTTTAATGCAGAATTAGCACCACCCATCACCAAAGATGTTTTTCCAAATTGGAGAAAGTATAGAGAATTTGGCGGCGGCGGTGTTACAGATTGGGGTGCACATATGTATGATATTGTACAATGGGCGCTAGATATGGATCATTCAGGCCCGGTAGAAGTTATTGCACCTGATGGAAAAGAAAATCTTTACTTAACCTATCGTTATGCAAATGGAATCACCATGACACATGAAAAGTGGGAGTGGAATAATGCAATTCACTTTTTTGGTA
>RFZW01000216.1 GCA_009920495.1 Chitinophagia bacterium | reverse complement strand
ATTTGGTGAGTAACTGCACTCTTATTTTACCAGTAAAAATTTTATCTAAGATCATTGGGGTAGATGAGATGTTCGAGGAGGTATATGACGGCTTCGCCGTTCTGAGTCACATTTTAATCATGCAAACTCAATATTATTAAACAAATATAGCGCAATATTGAGTAGTTATATTAAAAATTATTGAGTAATCTAAGGAACATTTAATTTGCCTTAGAAGTTTCTACCCCCCCCCCGTCATATCTAATATCTTGGTTTGAAGGCTAGGGTCCAAGCGTTCAAAAATGCTGTTATTGCTAATAAATTCAGGGACCAGCTCCTTCATTTTACCCACCAGTTCCATTTCATTGGATACTTTGGAAGCCGAAGTCACTAACAATCTCAAATCATTAAAGCTTTCATTAATACTGGTAAGTTCCACTTCTCTTACTTTAGCAATCAATATTTTGTCGTGGTAAGTAGCAAGGGTGTTTTCAGCATCATTCAATAATTCCTCATATAATTTTTCACCAGGGCGTAAACCACAATAAGTGATATTAATATCAATATTTGGGATCATGCCATACAACCTGATCATTTTTTTAGCCAAGTCGGCAATGGCAACAGGTTGTCCCATATCAAAAACAAAAATCTCACCACCATTACCCATACTACCAGCTTCCAATACCAATTGACAAGCTTCAGGGATGGTCATAAAGTATCGAGTAATATTGGGGTGCGTAACTGTTAAGGGTCCGCCTTTTTCAATTTGTTCTTTAAATCTATTAATTACCGATCCATTACTACCAAGCACATTTCCAAAACGAGTAGTAATAAATTTAGTGGCTATATTTTTTTCACTCGATAATCCTTGCACGTAAATTTCAGCCATTCTTTTGCTAGCACCCATAACATTAGTTGGGTTCACAGCTTTATCCGTACTAATCATTACAAACCTTTCAGCTTGGTATTTTACAGCAAGGTCTGAAACTATTTTAGTGCCTATCACATTATTTCGAACTGCTTCCGTTGGGCAAAGCTCCATCATAGGAACATGCTTATAAGCTGCTGCATGATATACATAATGTGGTTTAAAGCTTTCAAATAAACCCTCTATTCTTTTTTCATTAGTGATATCGGCTAAAAACGAAACACAGTTTACACGTGTGCCGCGCTCTTGTAATTCTAATTCAATATTATGCAGTGGAGTTTCGGCCTGATCACACATAATAATCATTTCAGGTGCATAAGGAATTAATTGTCTAACAATTTCACTTCCTATGGAACCTGCTGCACCAGTAACCAATACACGCTTACCTTTTATTTGTGAACGGATTTGGTTATTGTTTATCACAATAGGATCACGCTCCAATAAATCCTCAATTTTAATAGTCTGTAATTGATTGCTGTTAAATTTACCTTCTGCCCACTTACTATAAGGAGGTACGCTTAACACTTTAATATCATGGTCCAAACAAAAATCAACCAATTCGTTTTTTCGTTTGGTGGGCATTGTAAAACTGGCGATAATTAATTCGTCAATAGGTTGCAATGCAGCAATTTTTACAAATTCCTCAAATCGTATTACTGGTATGCCATTTAAATTTTTATTGCTCTTTTTTTTATCATCATCAATAAATGCTACAATATGTATGTTGTTGCCTCCGTGATTTTCGAGTACTCTTTGTGTAGCAACACCTGTATCTGCAGCGCCAAAAATAACGACGCTCTTTTTTTTCATCTTATAGTTTTTTGCATAAGCAAACAAAAACTTAACTAGTACGCGGTAGCTTACTAAAATTAAAAAACTAAATCCTGCATAAACTATGACAACCACCGAGCCTAAAGTAAATTCCTGACTATATCGCGAGGAAATACCATTCACTACAAATAAAAATCCGGCTGAAGCAATAATAGATATGCTTATTCTAAAGGCATCCTGTATACCAGTATACCTTACAATACCAGAATAGGTTTTAATGGAAGTAAACACCAATGTATTAATTATCTTCCCAGCTTAATCCAATTAAGGTTAAATTTTGCTTAATAGCAATGGCTAAGAAAAGCGAGAACAAAGTCCCACCAATGTCTAATAAAAATATAATCCACCTAGGGACAATATTAAAATTTTTAAACATACCGTTTGTTTTTGGTTGAATCATACAACTGGGGGATTGTATTAATTATTTTTAAAGCCTAAAAAAAGCTAATTAATTACGCGATCAATTTTTTATATAAACTCGAAAACACTAAAAATAATACAGTTAAAAAGCCGGCTAAAAATCCACCTAATACCAATGATTTTAATTTGCC
>RFZW01000215.1 GCA_009920495.1 Chitinophagia bacterium | reverse complement strand
CCAGTTACTTTTCCTTCCATGGGAACGATTTTTAAAAATGCAGGGTATGAAACTGGTTACATTGGTAAATGGCATTTGCCCTATGATCGTAACAAAGCCGAAACCCATGGCTTCAGTTATATGTCCAATAAAAAAGGAAATGGCACGGATAGTTTGTTACCTAATTATGCCAAATATTTTTTTGAATTAAAAAGGGAGAAGCCATTTTTATTAGTGATGTCTTTTTTAAATCCACATAATATTTGTCAATGGGCAAGAGGCGATGAGTTACCTGATGGCGCCATTGGTAATCCACCTAGCGTGGATCAATTGCCGCCGTTAAGGGAAAATGCATTGCCTTCGAAAAATGAGACCGAATTTATGGCGATGATGCGCAAGTTAATTCAAGCAAATCCTGCATTCCCTGTTGGTAATTTTTCGGATCAAAAGTGGCGGGAATATATTTGGTCCTATTACCGATTGGTTGAAAAGGTAGATGCAGAAATAGGATTAGATAAAAACACCTTGATTGTGTTTACAAGCGATCATGGTGATTTACAGGGTGCGCACCGTTGGAATCAAAAAACAGTTTTTTATGAAGAGGCTTCCAAAGTGCCGTTTATTATGAGTTATAATAATGGAAAGCAATTAAAGTCGGAAGTGTTTGTGCAATCAGGTGTCGATGTATTACCCACAATTTGTGACTTTGCGGGTATCCCATTACCTGCGACTTCGAAAGGGAAAAGCTTAGCGAGTGCATTTACACAAATAAGTCAAGTGCCGAATCGTGATTATATTGTTGTTTCAGATAAATTATCACAAGGTGCACCCGTAAATGGACAACAATTAAATCCAGAGGGCAGAATGTTACGTAACAAACAATTTAAATATTGGATTTACAATTACGGAACGCAATCGGAAGTTTTATATGATATTGTAAATGATCCAGGAGAGATGGTTAATTTAATTAACGACCCCAAATACACAAGTGCATTAAAAAATTGCAGGGCACAATTATTCTCTTGGGCTAAGGAGTACAAAGATCCTTTTATAAAATATTTAGTGAACTAAGCCTATTTATTTATATTAGCCTTTCCCCAATTTTGATATTGTGTTTTTAATTCGTTGACAATATCTGGATGATTGGCTGCAACATTGGTTGATTCTGAAGGATCCGCTTCTAGATCAACTAAAAATAAAATATCAGCATCGGTTAATGTTCCTTTATTTGAAGTGTCTACAGGGTTACCCATTAATTTCCATTTTCCTTTTCTTGCTACCCACATTTTTTTAAATTCCCAGCAATATCCTTCTGGATGCATAGTTTCAGCTGCTGCGCTATTAATGACTGAAACCAAGCTTTTTCCGTCTAAATCATTTCTTGGTAATTTAATATTACAATATTCCGCAAGTGTAGGAAACCAATCTGTATTCACAGCAAATTGATTACGTACTTGCCCCTTTGGAATTTTACCAGGCCAACTAATTATGGAAGGAACTCGAATACCTCCTTCAAATAAACTCGCTTTCGCACCACGATATTTTCCTGCACTTCCGCCGCCAAAATGTGCACGCTCTTCAGTTGAATAACCATTGTCGGATTGAAAAATAATGATGGTATTATTGGTAAGTCCAAGTGCATTTACTTTTTGTAGTAAGTCGCCAATTTTATCATCTAAAGTAGTCATGAATGCGGCATACAAATTACGCGGGTAAGTAACTCCTTTATTGTTATAGTATTCCAACCATTTTGGATCACCTTGATAAGGATAATGCGGCATATTAATTGCGAAGTACATAAAAAATGGACTGTGCTGCGATTTCTCCATGAATTCACCTGCTTCTTTCACCATTAGGTCTGGGAAGTATTGACCGGGATAAAATACTTCTTTCCCATTTCTGTATAAATCATGTTTGTTAGGACCATTCCAATAAAAATAATGTGAGTAGTTATCAATGCATCCAACCATGTGCCCAAAGGAATAGTCAAAGCCTTGCGCATTAGGGCGCATTTCAGTTTTATAACCCAAATGCCATTTACCGATATGTGCCGTATTGTATCCCACACTTTTAAAAAGTTCAGCTAGGGTATAGCGGTCATTGGGTAAACCAACATCGCCATTTGTTTCAGAAGCATTTCCAGGAAGGCCTGCACGTTGTGGATTTAAGCCAGTAAGTAGGGAAGCCCTGGAAGGAGAACAAACAGGAGAAGCGTAAAATTGGGTGAACATGGTTCCGCTTGCAGCGAATTTGTCAATATTTGGCGTTAATAAATCTTTCGCTCCATAGCAATTTAAATCAATTGCACCCTGATCATCAGAGTAAATTACA
>RFZW01000214.1 GCA_009920495.1 Chitinophagia bacterium | reverse complement strand
TTTGGTCGTAGAGCAATTTTGGCTGCGAAACAAACTTTAGCTTCTCGTATTAATGATTTGAAGAAGAATGTGCTAGTAAAAAAATATTCAGATCGTATTGGTGAAATTATCAATGCAGAAATTTATCAGGTTTGGAAAAAAGAAGTTTTGTTGCTAGATGAAGAAGGCAATGAATTGATTCTTCCGAAAACAGAACAAATTCCACAGGACTTTTTTAAGAAAGGCGAAAATATTCGTGCCGTAGTTGCAAGAGTGGATATGAAAAATAATTCACCTGTAATTATCTTATCTAGAACAAGTCCGTTGTTCCTTGCTAAATTATTAGAAATTGAAGTACCAGAAATTTTTGATGGTTTAATTACCATTAAAAAAATTGTGCGTGAACCAGGGGAGCGTGCAAAAGTGGCCGTTGAATCATTTGATGATAGAATTGATCCAGTAGGTGCTTGTGTGGGTATGAAAGGAAGTCGTATTCATGGTATCGTTAGAGAGTTGAAAAATGAAAATATCGATGTCATTAATTATACGACGAATACACAACTATTAATTCAACGTTCTTTAACGCCTGCTAAAATCAGCTACATGAATATTGACAACGATACAAAACGTGTCGAAGTTTATTTGCCTGCAGATCAAGTTTCATTAGCCATTGGTCGTCGTGGGGTAAATATCAAATTGGCCGCTGAATTAACGGGCTATGAATTAGATGTTTATCGTGAGGACGAGGAGATTGTGGATGAATTTGATATTGATTTAGATGAATTTAGCGATGAAATTGAAACCTGGATTATTGATGAATTTAAGCGTGTGGGTTGTGATACAGCTCGTAGCGTAATTAAATTAAGTGCGGATGAGCTAGAAAGAAGAACAGACTTGGAAAAAGAGACCATTGCAGATGTTCGTCGAATTTTACAAGAAGAGTTTGATAAAGGTGAATAACCTTGATTTTTGAAAGTATATTTGTATTAGGTTACTCGTTCCTAAAAAAAAGGGGCAAAAAACAACAGAATGTCAGAATTGAAATTACCAAGATTGTTAGCAGCTGCTAAGGAATTTAACATCGGTCAAGATACCTTGATTGAATTCCTTTCCAAAAAAGGTTTCCCTAAGGATGACCTTAAGCCAGCGGCTAAATTAACTGAGGAGCAGTATTATGCTTTGCAAGCTGAATTCCAGGGCGACAAGGTTGCCAGGGATAAAGCAGATCATGTCGAATTGCCTAAAAATGCAATCACTGATAAAGCAAAAAAACCCGAAGAAGTGGTTGCTAAAAAAGCAGTGGTAACTGAAGTCCCTGAAGCGTCAAAAGCAGAAGATGCCGTTGCTGAAAAAGCAGAAAAACCTAAAGCAGCAAAAGCGAAAAAGGAAGATGCGCCGGTTGTTAATGAGGAAGCTACTTCAAATATAAAAGCGCCAGAAGTTGAAGCACCTAAGGTGATCAATAAAATAGATTTATCTCAAATAGATTCATCTACAAGACCAAAAAAATCTGCAAAAAAAGCAGATGAACCAAAAGCCCCAGAAGAAAAGGCAGTAGCACCCACAAAAGCGCCTGCAAAAAAAGAGGCTGCAGCTCCTAAAAAAGAAGCACCAGTGGATCATTCCATTGCACCTGAAAATGTGCATGGAAAAATTGAAAATATTAGAGCTGATAAATTAGAAGGTCCTAAAATTATGGGTAAAATTGATTTACCTGTAAATAGTGATACAAGGCCGAAGCCAATGAGTCAGGAGGAAAAGCGTGTTCGTAAACGTATTCCAACCCCAACGGGTCGACCGCAACAAGGTGGTGGTCAACAAGGCGGAAATCGTCCTGGGGGCGGTGTTCAACAAGGTGGTAACCGTCCAGGCGGTGGCTACCAAGGACAAAGTGGTGGTAATAGACCAGGTGGTGGTGCAAGACCCGGTGGCGGAAATCGTCCAGGGGGTAATCGTAATGCACCACAAACTGCAGAACAAAAAGAAATTGGTCAAAAAGCAATACAAGATAAGATCAAGGAAACGCAAGCTAAATTATCAGGCCAAGGTGGTCGTGGTAAAAGTTTGAAATCTAAATATCGTCGTGCAAAGAGAGAAGAAGCTGCAGAAAATGAACAAAATGAAGTAAGTGATAATAAATTACAAGTAACTGAATTTGTTACGGTAAGTGAGTTGTCAAGTTTGATGGATGTAAGCTTTGCAGATATCATTAGCAAGTGTATGAACTTGGGTATCATGGTTTCTATCAACCAACGTTTAGATGCGGAGGTGATTGAACTAGTAGCAAGTGAATTTGGATTTGAAGTTGAATTTGTTGGATTAGAAGATGTGG
>RFZW01000213.1 GCA_009920495.1 Chitinophagia bacterium | reverse complement strand
CAGCTTCTAATGGTGCAAAATCACCACCCATCATATCAATACCGATATTCATTAAATTTTTATTTGAATTACGCTTTAAGTGGCGCTTTTTCAGATACTAATTTACCCTTGTAGTATAATTTACCTTCTTGAACATGCGCGCGATGACGAACATGGATTTCACCAGTTGTGCCATCTTTGCTTAAGGTAACTTCTTGTGCTACGTAGTGAGTTCTTCTTTTAGCACTTCTTTGTTGGGAGTGTCTGCGTTTAGGATTAGGCATCTCTTATGTTTTAATTAGTTTATATTTATTTTACTTTTCTACTTTCTTTGTTCCGTTTTTTCTCTTTACTTTTTTGCTTCCTATTTTAATCGCCCAAGTTTTTAAACTTATCTAAATCCTTCCAAATTTTATTGTTTGGAATTTCATTTGGGTTTGATCTAAACTTTTGCAACTGATCCAGTATTTCCTTGTTGCAAGTGGATTCGCCTTTTTCAGTTTCCTTGCAAACTTTTTGTAAGGGGATGCTCAAATTGATAAATTCAAATATCCAAGCTGCTACTGAAAAATGACTTTCGTGTCGATCAATATAAAATATGTCCGGATCCTCTTCGTTGCTGTTCATGGTATCGGGGTCGTCCACTAATTTTATAATCAGATTAAACTCGTCCCATAATTGCAGTGTTAGTGGATTACCACAACGATCGCATATGGTTTCCACCTTGCCATCCACATCAAAATGTAATTGCATAAAACCTTGGGTCTTCTCTAATTTGAGTTTTACCAATGTATTACAATTAATGCTATTTCGTAAGCCCTGTTTTGGTTCATAACCGTACTTATAAGGGTGGCAAAGTTAGTAAAAACCAACCAAAAGACAAAGTTTATCCTAATTTTACACCATAATTAGTTCCAAATTGAAAAGGGGTAATAAAATAGTCAAATGGGGTGTCAAATGGATATGGCAATTTTTAGCCATAGTGGTGGTAATTTGCACGTTTTTCCCTGAATTTGTACAATTGATCTACACAAAACTATTGTTTAAATGGGGGGCCATGGGGTTACGAATGATCACTGGGGCCATCCCCTTTGCCATTGGAGAGTATTTATATTTAATTTTACTTATATTATTGATTTACAATATTATAATAAGCTTATATAAATTAAAAAATCAATTTAAATCCCCCTTTTTTACTGCTAATAGCTGGTACTTGATCAGCAAAAAAGTAAGCGTGCTTTTTGTGATTTTTGAGCTTATCTGGGGGTTGAATTATCAGCAATCTACCCCTGCAAGGGAATTTAATCTTCAAGTTCCCAATAGCTATTCCGAAAAGCAAATGGATTCCATGAGCATGGAATTGATTTACCAACTCAATAAAACGAGGTCCATTCTTTCCGATTCCCAATTAATGGAGGTGAAAGTGGACAGCTTGATTCACCAGACAATTAAGCATTATGGGACCATCTCGCAACCATACCCTTTTTTAAGCTATTCACACCCCAATGTTAAATGGGCGCAATTGCCCAAATTAGGAGATTATGTTGGGTACCTTGCTTTTTATCATCCACTGACGGGTGAGGCCATAATTAGGAATGATTTGCCGATTTTAACACTACCGTTTACAATAAGTCATGAAATAGCACATCAATTAGGATATGCTTCTGAAACGGAGGCCAACTTTATTGCCTATGTGCTGGCGTCCAATTCAAATGATCCACTATTTGAATATGCCATGCAGCTACAATTATTTACCTATAGTCAGGAGGCGCAATTATTTATGATTGCTAAATTGGGTGACTTTAAAAAATGGGAAGCCATAGTCAAAAGGAATAAAGCACTTTTATCCCCGAAGGTGTTATCCGATCGTCAAATAATAAGGGCTTTCTTTTTGTCTAGACAAAATCAACGTATTCCAGGTTCTGAAAAATTGTACGATCAATTTTTAATTTGGAACAAGCAGGCAAATGGCATTAATAGTTATAATGATGTATTACTATGGGTGTTGGCCTATCAAAAAAAGCAACATTAAAACTTATTCTTCCACATCATACTTTCGATAGGCTTGTCAGGTTGACCGCTATATTTGGCATTTGCTTTTTGATTATAGCTTACTTCAATTTCACCATCCACTGGGAAATAAATAAGTTGTCCTATAGGCATGCCTTTATAAATTTTTACCGGTTGCTTTACTGAAATTTCAAGCGTCCAGTTCCCACAAAATCCTACATCACCTTTACCTGCGGTCGCATGAATGTCAATGCCTAATCGACCGGTGGATGATTTTCCTTCTAAGAATGGAACATGTGCATGCGTCTCGGTATATTCCAAGGTCACGCCTAAATAAAATCCACTAGGTTCTAACACATAACCTTCGTCTGGGATTTCAAAATAGGTAATGGTATTGTGCGCTTTTGCGTCCAAAATATTATTGTCATAAGTAGCCAACCAC
>RFZW01000212.1 GCA_009920495.1 Chitinophagia bacterium | reverse complement strand
AGATACGAATTACAATTATTAGATAGTTGGGGCGTGATTAAACCTAGGTCAACTGATATGGGTGGTATATACGAGCGTAACGATAGTAAGCGACCAGAAGGGCAAAGAGTTTTTGATGGCAGAGCACCAAGACAAAATGTAAGTAAAGCACCCGGCTTATGGCAACATTATAAAATTTCATTTCAAGCACCTCGATTTTTGAATGGTGTAAAAACGGAGAATGCAAGAATTTTAAAAGTGGAATTAAACGGTGTGGTAATTCAAGAAAATATTGAATTGTCAGGACCGACCGCTGGTTCTGTTTCAAGAAATGAAATAGCAGAAGATGCATTAAGAATACAAGGTGATCATGGTCAAGTAGCATTTAAGAATATTGTAGTTACAAAATTCCCTGATCAAAAACCATCTTTATCTCAAATGAGTGTTAATATTTTTCAAGGAAGATTTGAAAAAGAGCCTGATTTATCTAAGTTGAAACCGATGATGCAAAAAACAATTCCAAACATTACGGTGAATATGGAGGGGATACCCAAAAACTTTTATTTATCACAATATAATGGGAAGTTAATCATACCTGAATCTGGGGAGTTCACTTTAAACTTTGTTTCAAAAGGAGGTCCAGCAACTATTAAGATTGATAGTAAAGTAATTTTTCCTTATGACCGTAAAGGAGGAAAAACATCGATCAAATTACAAAAAGGAGAATATCCATTTGAATTAATATTATCCAAATATTATGCATCTGAAGTAGCGACCATCTCATTAAAATTGAGTGCAAGTAATTTAAGAGAATATGTAATTAGTGATCCAAAAGTATTACAGTTAAGCACTAAGGATCCAGTGTTAGTGGAAGCAAAAGAAAATACAATTCTTAGAAGCTTTATGGATTTGCCAGGAAGTAAGCGCGTTACACATGCTGTAAATGTGGGTACTGCTGAAAAAGTAAACTACACGTATGATTTAAATACTGGGATGGTTATTCAAGTTTGGCGCGGCGACTTTTTAGATGCAAGCCCTATGTGGATTGATAGAGGCGATGGATCGTCAAAACCATTAGGGGCAGTACAATATTTTGGCACACCTACATTAGCTATCAATAAATTAGCCAATCCAACTGCTGCATGGGTTTCAGATACAACGGGCACTGGTTTTATCTCAAAAGGATATGTAGTGGATGAATTAGATCGTCCTTCATTTAAATACAATATGTATGGAAATTCAGTAACGGATGTTACCAGAATGTTGGAGAACAGACAAGGTATTCAAAGAACCATCCTATTGAAAAATGCAGCTGAACAAATGTATGTTCGATTGGCATCTGCCAATATTATTGAAGAAGTTGCTACTGGTTTTTATATTGTGGATGATCATGCTTATTACTTAAAGTTAGATGATATTGGAACTGCAAAACCAGTTATAAGAACTCAAAATGGCAAAAAGGAATTAATCCTGCCGATTCAAAATAAAATCACTTATTCAATATTATTTTAAGCATATCATATATGAAATCAAATCAAATAAAAAGTTCAATGCGTTTAATAAATTATATACTTTTTTTGTTTGTTGCTATTTTAGGTATGCAAACGATGAGTTACGCACAAGAGTCACCAAAGGAAGAAGATTTTTTCAAGATCAATAAATTAAGATCACCTGAAGGCACTTTATTAGAAGTGGGTGGATTATGTACCATGCCTGATGGTAACTTAGCGATTGCTACAAGAAGAGGGGATGTATATATTGTCGAAAATCCGACAAGTCCCAAGCCTTATTTTAGAAAGTTTGCATCTGGGTTACATGAGTTATTAGGGATTGCATACAAAAATGGTTCCTTGTATGTAGCACAAAGAGGAGAGTTAACGCGTTTGCAAGATGCAAATATGGATGGCAAGGCAGATATTTTTGAAACAATTTATGCTTGGCCTTTATCAGGGAATTACCATGAATATAGTTATGGTCCAAAGATTGCCCCTGATGGTTCCTTCTATGTAACATTAAATTTAGGATTTGGCGATGTATGGTGGTCAGGAACCAGCTTTGTTCCATGGAGAGGATGGGCGCTTCATATTTTTGAAGATGGCAGAATGGAACCCTGGGCTACAGGTCTTCGTTCTCCTTGTGGCATAAGTATGATTGACGGAGAATTATTTTATACCGATAACCAAGGGGATTGGGTGGGATCAGGAAGTATCATGCCAATTAAAAAAGGCGCATTTTTAGGGAATCCTGGAGGTCTTGTTTGGACAAATATGCCCAACTCACCTTTAAAATTAACACAGGAGGCTATATTTAGTAAAGTAAATCCAAGAATTGAATTTGGAGAAGATGGCAGAAGAGCGAAGCCGGAAAATATTGAAAAGGAATCATACAAAACATTAGCAGATATTAAAAAAGAGGTACCAGAATTACAAATGCCAGCGGTATGGTTGCCACATGGGGTATTGGGTATTTCAA
>RFZW01000211.1 GCA_009920495.1 Chitinophagia bacterium | reverse complement strand
GCACCTGATCAATACTATCATACCCTTGTATGTTCATCATTACATTCAATGGAAAATATCCAGGAGGTGCTACCAATCCATCCAAAACGGCAGCTGCAAATTCTGACTTGGTCATGTCAGCAGCTAAAGCATAATTGGTCAGTTTTTGATTACCCAAAGTATCCTGGGTTTCTTTGCTCATTTTTTTACCACAAGCACTACCTGCCCCATGCGCCGGATAAATAACAATATCATTTGCCAATGGCATAATTTTATTTCTGAGGGAATCATATAGATATCCAGCTAAAATTTCCTGCGTCAGTTCTTCTTTAATTTTTTGCGCCAAATCAGGACGACCTACATCTCCTATAAACAAAGTATCACCACTAAATAAAGCAACCTCCTTGCCATTTTCATCAATTAATAAATAGCAAGTACTTTCCATAGTGTGGCCTGGTGTATGTAATACCCTAATTTTAACCTTACCCAATAAAATTTCCTCATTATCTTTTGCCGAATGAAATTCAAAAGCGGGAGCAGCAGTAGGGCCATAAACAATTTTAGCACCTGTTTTTTTTGCTAAATCAATATGACCAGATACAAAATCAGCATGGAAATGGGTCTCTAAAACATATTTTATTTTAGCTTTATCCAACTTGGCTTTTTGAATATAGGGATCAACTTCTCTTAATGGGTCAATAATTGCCACTTCGCCTTCACTCATGATGTAATAAGCCCCTTGCGCCAAACAACCCGTATAAATTTGTTCTATTTTCATTATCTGATATTTAATATCAATTGTAAAAATATACTATAAAATTAGCTTAAAGCGTGACAAAAATCACTTTTGAGCAGAAAATTTTTATCCCCCCTATTTTACTAAAAATTTACTAAGTGACTAATAGTACATATCTTGTAATGCTTAATTCTGATTTTTGCTAAAAACTAATCAAACATGGAAGTAGTCGGCTATTTCGCATCTATTTTAATTGGGGTTTCATTAGGCCTTATTGGAAGTGGGGGTTCTATTTTAACAGTACCTGTTTTAGTGTACCTGTTTAATATAAATCCAATTTTAGCAACCACTTACTCCTTATGTATTGTAGGATTGAGTAGTATTGCAGGTATTATTTCAAGAATGAAACAAAGATTGGTCGATATTAAAACGATCATCATTTTCGGGATACCCTCAGTCATTGGTGTATTTTTTGCTCGTAAATTTTTCTTACCAAGTATTCCAGATACCATTCATTTTGGCAATACTTTAATAAGTAAAAGTAATTTTATCATGTTGTTTTTTGCAAGTTTAATGTTGGTATCCGCATTATCCATGATTTTAGGAAAAAACAAGAAAGAGGTGGAAGGGGTTTTGCCCGTATATGGCGTCGCTTTAATGTTGGTAGGACTTGGCGAGGGTATGTTAACAGGTATTGTAGGTGCAGGTGGTGGATTTTTAATCATCCCCGCATTGGTTATTTTAGGTAAGCTGCCAATGAAAAAAGCCATTGCTTCGTCTATTTTTATTATAAGTATAAAATCCATTGTTGGGTTTGTAGGCGATATTTCGCATACCTCCATTGACTGGAATTTTTTAATAGTAATAGTTTTATTGGCTACACTTGGCATCATCATCGGCAACTATCTTAATAAAAAAATGGATGGTGCAAAATTAAAAAAAGGATTTGGCTGGTTTGTATTAGTCATGGCCAGTGTTATTTTCATTGAACAATTCTTTTTCGGAAAATAAGGAAGCATCCTTTTTTGCAAAATAAGTACCGAAATAATTTTATTGCTAAAATTTTATCACCCCTTGTTTAGTCTGATAGATAGTTTAAAAGCGCCATGGCCTTGGTATGTAGCTGGGGCTGTTATCGGCTTAATTGTTCCGCTATTATTAATTATTGGGAATAAAACATTTGGCTTGTCCTCCAACTTGCGCCATATATGTGCTGCATGTTTTCCTGCGAATATTAAATTTTTCAAATACAACTGGAAAAATGAAATATGGAACTTATTCTTTGTGGCTGGAATAATTATTGGTGCATTTATTGCTACTCATTATTTAGCAAATCCAAATAGCATCGTAATCAATGAAAAATTAAAACTAACCCTAAGTAATTTCGGAGTAACCGACTTTAATCATTTAATGCCTGCTGAACTTTTTAGTTTAAACAGTTTAAGCTCCATACGCGGATTTGTATTAATGGTGGTGGGTGGTTTTTTAGTAGGCTTTGGAACCAGATATGCAAATGGTTGTACATCAGGTCACGCAATCATGGGCTTAAGTAATTTACAATGGCCATCGTTAGTGGCTACTATCTGCTTTATGTTGGGTGGATTTATCATGACCAACTTTATCCTTCCTTTTATTTTACAATATAATTAATGCCCATGTCTAATCATACCCAACCAATGAATGATAACAAATTGGACGAAACCTCGGCTTGTATTAATCATTCAGAAAAAAAAGAAGCTGGTTTTTCTTTACTGAAATATACTTTCATT
>RFZW01000022.1 GCA_009920495.1 Chitinophagia bacterium | reverse complement strand
CACGGGTGTTGCGATGCAACCATTGGGTAAGTATTTTATAGATGTTGTTAAACTTTTTATTAACCCTATTATTTTACTAACTATTATCACTGGAATTTGTGGAATGAGTGATTTAAAAAAAGTGGGAAAGATCGGTGGGAAAGCGATTTTATATTTTGAAATTGTAACAACCATCGCATTGGTGATTGGTGTAGTGGTCGCATATGTAATACAACCAGGTGCGCATGTGGACACTTCACATATTCAAAATGCAGATATTTCTGCATACAAACAAGGCGCAGCTTCGTTTTCTTGGTCTAGTTTTTTCAAAAGCAATATTACCATTCAGGTTTTAATTTTTGCAATCATTGCAGGAATCGTAATAAGTAAATTGAAACATCGTGCAACTATAGTTACAAAAATTAACTGGGCAAGTAAATATGTATTTAAAGGATTGCATTTTGTTATGTACCTCGCACCCATTGGTGCTTTTGGGGGCATGGCTTATACCATTGGTAAATATGGTGTGGATACCCTATTACCTTTAATGAAATTGATGGCTTGTGTATACATTACCATGGCTTTATTTGTATTGCTCGTACTCGGGTCTATCTTAAAATACTGTAAGGTTAATATTTTTTCTTTTTTAAATTATATCAAAAAAGAATTACTCATTGTATTAGGCACTTCCTCCTCCGAAGCTGCATTACCTTCCTTAATGGAAAAGCTAGAAAAAATGGGCTGTTCAAAATCGGTGGTAGGCCTAGTGATACCCGCAGGATATTCCTTTAATTTAGACGGCACTTCCATTTATTTATCCATGGCTATTATTTTTTTAGCGCAGGTTTTTAACGTTCATTTAAGTATAGAACAAATATTTACCATCATTGCCATATTAATGATTACCTCGAAAGGAGCTGCAGGCGTTACTGGGAGTGGTTTTATTGTATTATCGTCCACATTAACTGCTACTAATATGATTCCTGTTGAAGGGTTGGCATTATTGTTGGGTGTGGACAGATTTATGTCTGAAGCCAGAGCCATTACCAATTTCATAGGAAACGGGATCGCTACTATTTTTATATCCCACACGGAAAAATTATTGGATCATCCAAAGATGCATAAAGCATTTAGTAAGGAATCCCAACTAGATGAGATTTAATAAAACAGGCCTTAATAAAATTTAAGGCCTGTTTTATTTTCGTCTTATGATTTATTTAAAAAAGTAGGACTTTTTTAAAATACTATTCCTCCTGAAATAAAAGCCTATTGTATATAGGGCGAAACGCCTTTATTTACATTTATGCTTTGTTCAAACTGTTTGTTTCCTATCGTCGCCTTCAGTGTGTACTTTCCCGCTTCTATAAACTTATCATAATGAACAAAGTAGGGCTCATCGCTTGTTCTTTTGCTTAGAGTTAAGTCCCATCGATATTCATTAAAACCCTTCTTGCCCTTAATTTTCGTGCTCCAAATTTCTTTGTTTGCTTTATCAATGATAGAAAGTTGAATCGGTTGAGGTTCCTTCAGCCATAATGAAAAATTCGTTTTTTCAAAACTACGATAATCAGGTTCGCCGCCATTGGAGTTAAACCAGGGCCTTTGTATTTCTGCAACTTCAAACAAATAATCTTGTTCTTTTGCTAGTTGCTGATTCATCATTTTTTGAATAGGCTTCAAATTTATTTTATAAATTCCTCTTCCATGGGTAGCCACAACAAGGTCCATGGTAGGTAAATGTATTTCTAAATCTGCAATCGCCACCTGTGGCATATCCTTACCCAATGTTGACCAAGTATTTCCTCTATCCATAGAAACATACACAGTTCTTAAGCCGCCAGCATATAATATATTTTCATTGGTTGGATCTTCTTTAATAACATTCATAGGTTCATCTGGTAATCCTGCTGATATATTCTTCCAATCAGTCCCATAGTTTTCCGAAACATATAAATAACTATGTAAATCATCATAATTAATACCGGTCATACACATATAAACCCTAGCTGTTTTAAAATTGGAAGGAGCAATACTACGAATATAATTATTTGCAATTCCGACTGATTTTTCTTCCCACGCACCGCCATCGTTTTGCGATACCCAAAAAGCGCCCTTATCAGTACCAACATATAGCAATCCTTTTTTAATCGTTGATTCCACTAACGCGCCTGCCGCAACTGACTGTTTTTCTTTTATTGCTGAGTTGGCAATATTTGGACTAATTACATTCCAAGAATCACCTCTATCTGTAGTTTTAAAAATATAATTTCCGCCATGATAAAGTGTTTTACTTTGAAAGGAAGAAATAAAGTAAGGGGTAATATAATTAAAGAGTAAAGTATCATGAATGGATTTTGGTAATCTAGGTTTTATTGCAACCGCGGTGTCTGCGCTTCTATCTAATCTGGTTGCATCACCATACTGCTGACTATAGTATACAATATTTTTATTTTCTGGATCAACTTGCGACACACAGCCATCACCACCATCCCAAGGATCAATCCATACATATTTCCATGGTTCACTAAAATTGGTATTTAATTCTTTTGCAGGTCCGTATACAGTTGCATCATCCTGTGTGCCACCATATATCGTGTAATTGGATGCATCAATGGCAATATCATAAAATTCTCCCGTGGGTATATTATTATAATGCATCCAGGTTAGCCCCTTGTCCATGGAAACATATAATCCGCCATCATTACCCAATGCAAGATGATTCGGGTTTTTGGGATTGATCCAAAGTTCACACTGATCTAAATGTAAACCCTGTGCAATGCTGGGCGTCATCCGATTTACGTTCCCGCCAATAAATGTAAATGTTTTACCACCATCTACACTATGCGCTAATCTAATCCCTAAGCAAAAAATTTCTTCATCATTTTTTGGATTCACATAAACATTAGTGAAGTACCAACCATATGCAGAAAATATTTTAAACGGACTTGAATGTGTTTTATTCCATGTGCGTCCGCCGTCTTCGGTTTTATAAAGTTCAGCAGCCTGGTTTTTTGGATTATTAAGATTGTCCACCAACGCATATGCCTTATTTGGATTAGTAAATGAAACGGATACGCCAATCCTTCCAACATTAGGCCCTGAGGGTAAACCATTCTTGCAAGGGGTCCAAGTTTTACCACCGTCACTACTTTTATATACACCACTATTTTCTCCACTAATTCCTGGATAAACCTCCCATAGGGAAGCATACATTATTTTTGGATTCATTGGAGATATCACAATATCATTGGCGCCTGTTAATTCATCCTTATACAATACATGCTCCCATGTTTTTCCGGCATCTGTTGTTCTATAAATTCCTCTATTTTTATTTTTAGTCCATAAGTGACCTAATACAGAAACGATAACATTATTTGAATTGGTTGGATCAACTGCAATTTCAGCAATCGACCAAGAATCTTCCAAGCCAATATGTACCCATGTTTTTCCAGCATCATTAGATCGATACATACCTGTACCAGGTAATGTATAGTTTCTTGGTTTCTTAAGATGTTCTCCTGTTCCCAGATAAAGTATATTTGGATTAGAGGGTGCAATTGCAAAATCACCAATGCTAAAACCCGACTGATCTTCAAAAATTGATTTCCAACTTAATCCATTATTCACTGTCTTCCATAATCCGCCTGAACCAAAACCAACATACATGGTTCCCGGATTTGCTGTATCTACTTGGACTACATCCGCTCTTGCACTATTTAATGTAGGGCCTAATGATATCCAATTTAAATTGAATTTACTTTCTTCTTTCATTTCTTTATAGGCGCGAAATGAATTTATGAGTGGCGATGGCGTTTGTTGTGCATGAACAAAAAAGGTAAATCCAAAAAAAACACCAATCGCGGTAATTATAAATTTAGTCTTCATTAAATTATTTTAATTGAAATAAAGGAACCATTCAACACCCAAACATACTTTTAAATTTTAATAAAATTTAAGTTACAATTATAGTATATTTATATTGCTAAAATAAATAGTATGAAAAAAACTTTAATGCGCTCTGGTTTCTTTTTTGCTTTACTAATTTCTTTTGCGCCATTAATGGCACAATCTAATGTAAAGGACTCATTATCAATTCCTAAAGAGGAAAGGTCGGTTACCCATCACTCAGTTACGATTGATGGTAAGTTAATCACCTACACTGCAACAGCAGGTGCGCTTATTTTAAGAAATGAACAAGATGAACCTATTGCATTTTATGGTTATACTGCATATACAAAAGATGGCCAATCCGATTTAAGTAAAAGACCCATCACTTTTTCTTACAATGGAGGTCCGGGATCTTCCTCGATGTGGCTGCATATGGGGGTAATGGGACCTAAGCGTGTTATTGTTAACGACCCTAGTGACAATGGACCTGCGCCCTATAAAATAGAAGACAATCAATTTTCAACTTTGGATATATCTGATATTGTAATGATTGATCCAATTGGTACTGGAATTAGTAAAGCGGTTGGAAAAGCAAATAACAAGGATTTTTGGGGGGTAGATGGAGATATAAAATCTGTAAGTGGATTTATTAAACAGTATATTAATGAAAACAATCGGTGGCAGTCACCTAAATTTATTTTAGGGGAAAGCTATGGTACGATGCGCAGCGCAGGTGTTGCAAATTATTTACAGGAAACTTTAGGTATTGCTTTAAATGGCGTTATTCTTGTTTCAACCGTTTTGGATATGCGCACGCTTCGTTTTTATCAAGGCGACGATATTTCTTATATTTTACATTTACCTACCTATGCAGTATCTGCATGGTATCATAATAAAATAAAGAATAAGACCAAGGATTTGGCAGCATTTGCTGAAGAAGCAAGAAAGTTTGCAGCGGGCGATTATGCAACTGCATTAATGAAGGGTGCGGATTTATCTGATGCTGAAAATGAAAAAATTGCAACACAGTATGCTGCGCTTACAGGACTTAGCACAGACTATGTATTAAAAGCAAAACTGCGTATTAAAGAACCGCAATTCACGGAAGAATTATTGAGAGGTGAACATTTGACAGTGGGTCGCTTAGATGCTAGGTATACAGGAATAAATCAAGATTTATTAAGTGATGGGTCATCGTATGATCCACAAAGCACAAGCATAAGCCCTGCATATATTACTGCATTTTCAGATTATTACTATAATGAACTTAAGGTAAATAAAATGCTGACGTATAGAACATCAGCATATGCAACGCCAGGATTTAAGTGGGACTGGAAACATAATAAAAACTTTAACAACGATGCCGTTCCAGCCAATACAGCAGTGGATTTAGCAGAAGCGATGAGTCATAATCCTACATTAAAAGTATTAGCTATAAATGGCTATTATGATTTAGCCACGCCGTTTTACGCGGCTGAATATACATTTACACATATGGGCTTAGAAAAACGACTTCAAAATAACATTATATTAAAATATTATGAAGCAGGTCATATGATGTATACAGATCCAGCATCAGGGAAACAGTTTAAAAAAGATGTAGCTGACTTTATAAAAGAAACTATAAAATAGCAGGAACAAAAAAGAGGCCTTAATTTAAGGCCTCTTTTTTTATCTTATAATTTATTTTAAAAATTACTCTGCTTCTGCAACTACTTCTTTTACTTCTGGAATCATGCGCTTCATCATTCCTTCAATACCTGCTTTTAAAGTGACCATTGAACTAGGGCAACCACTACATGAGCCTTGTAACATTAAATTGACTACGCCGTCATTATAACTTTTAAATTGTATTGCACCGCCATCCATCTCCACTGCGGGCTTAACATAGTTCTCTAATAATTCTTTTACTCTCTTCACAATATCATCATCATCCGCGTGCACTGTATTGGTTGCTTCTTGTTTTATTTTAGCTACCTCTTCTTCATTCACCACAACACCACCATTTTCTAAATACTCCTTTAAAAAAGTTTTAATGGTGGGTATCACATCCTGCCAATCATCTGTATCTGCACTTTTAGTAAGCGTAATAAAGTTGCTCGCTATAAATACACTTTTAATAAAAGGGAAGCTAAATAATTCTTTTGCCAAAGGAGAAGCAATCGCTAATCTTTCTTCTGCGATATCGATACTTTTTCCTGGATACAAAAGTTTGTTTGCGACAAACTTCATCGTCTCCGGGTTGGGTGTCATTTCAGTATAAATGCTTACAATGGTATTGCCTGTAGTAATCATAGTTGCGCTTTTTGGTAAAATTGAATACAAAAATAATCAAAAATGAGGGTCAACGAGGCGTTTGCCCTAATCTGGGCTATATTTTTCCGATATCGACAAGGGTAAAAACTATGGAATGATGCTCAACTTGGCATAATTCAGCATAATCTTCTTTTCGCCGTTTTTATCAAATAGGATTAATGCGATTGGGTTATGCGCGGAACCTTCGATTTCTTTGATGACGCCAAACCCAAATTTTTGATGTTCTATCTTCATGCCTGCCTCTAAATCAGAAGGGTCGGCTGCAGTGAAATTCTCGGAAGGAATATGGTTTTTATTCAATGTACTTGGAGGCGCCACCGGCATATAGCTCGGTTTGCTCGGCTTGTCGGAATTTAATTTAGGCTTAGGCTCGCTCCATCCTTTGGTATTGCCACCATGCATGCGATCATAAGCATTACCCCAGCCGGAACTTTGGTTACGCGCGCCACCACCTGCACTTGATTTGTCAATTTTATCCTCGGGCATCTCCTCAATAAATCGACTTGGATCATTTTGTACTAATTGTCCAAAACGATACCTTGAATTTGCATGGCTTAACCATAAATGTCTTTTTGCACGAGTCACTGCTACATAAAACAATCTTCTTTCTTCTTCCAGTTCCTCTCTGGTATTTACGCTCATCCCACTTGGAAATAAGGTTTCTTCTAAACCCACCACAAACACACAGGCAAATTCTAAACCTTTCGCTGCGTGCACCGTCATTAACTTTACTGAATCTGCTTCATTCTTATCATTATCCGCATCCGTGATTAAAGTAATTTGTTGTAGGTAAGCGCCTAATCCCTTATCGCCTTGTTCCCCATCTTCGTTGCTTGGACTTTCGGTCCATTCTTTAATGGAGTTCAATAACTCTTGTATATTTTCATAACGCGCTAAACCTTCGGTCGATTTATCATTAAATAATTCTTTGACAATATTGGTATGCTTACCCACTTGCACTGCAACATCATAAGCATTGTGCTTCGTGAGTTGATTTTGAAAATATTTGATCATGGTCACAAACTCCTCAATTGCAGTGAGTGTGCCCGCTTTAAATCCAAAAGCTTTTGCTTTTTCTAATACTTCGTAAAAAGTAATATTTTGTTCACCCGCTATGACCAAACATTTTTCAACCGTCGTTTTTCCAATGCCTCTTGCAGGATAATTAATAATTCTTTTTAATCCTTCTTCGTCTTTGGTGTTTGCAATTATTCTTAAGTAAGCAATATAATCCTTGATTTCCTTTCTTTGATAAAAGCTAAGCCCACCGTATATCTTATAAGGGATACCCGTGCGTCTTAAGCTTTCCTCGAATGACCTACTTTGTGCATTGGTGCGATATAAAATGGCGAAGTCATTATTGTAAAAATGATTTCTTAATTTATTTTCTTGAATTGCATCCGCAACAAATTTTCCTTCTTCGTTGTCGGTCATCGTTCTAACCAACTTAATTTTTTCACCCTCCTCATTTTCAGTCCACAAATTTTTTGGAATTTGTCCCTGGTTATTTTTTATCACATGATTCGCTACTTCTAAGATGGAAGCACTGCTGCGATAGTTTTGTTCCAACTTTACCAATTTAACATCATCATAATCCTTTTGAAACTGTAATATGTTTTCAATGGTTGCACCTCTAAAACTATAAATACTTTGCGCGTCATCACCCACCACACAAATATTTTCATGCACTGCGGCTAATAGTTTTGCAATTTGATACTGTACAGGATTGGTATCCTGGTACTCATCAATTAATAAATATTTAAACTTGTGTTGGTATTTGTGAAGCACTTCCGGGTAGTCGCGCAAAAGCTCATGCATCTTAAATAATAGATCGTCAAAATCCATCGCTCCATTTTTAAAACAGCGTGCTACATAGGAAGCATAAATTTCACCAATCGCTGGACGCTTTGATCTTGCATCCTCTTGTTGAATCATGGTGTTGGAATTATATTCCACTGGACCAATCAATGCATTTTTTGCAGAAGAAATACGGTTGTGTACAATATTCGGTTTGTAGTGTTTGTCATCCAAGCCCATATCATTAATGACTGCTTTTAACACTGATCTAGAATCGTCTGTATCATAGATGGTAAAGCTTTGCGGATAGCCCAATTTACTGGCTTCAGAACGAAGTAATCTCGCAAATACACTGTGAAAAGTGCCAATATATAAATTTCGTGCTTCGGTATTACCTAAGGTTTTTTCAACACGCTCCTTCATTTCCTTAGCGGCCTTATTCGTAAAAGTAAGGGCCAATATATTAAAGGAATCTACGCCACTATTCATTAAGTGCGCAATCCTACTCGTTAATACTTTTGTTTTACCGCTGCCCGCGCCAGCAATAATCATTAATGGGCCATTCATATGGGTGACGGCCTCTTTTTGCTGTTCATTTAAACCTTGTAAATACGCTTGCATCATTCAAAGATACGACGAGTTCCTACATTTATGGAAGATGGGGAAAAACAAAAACAAATAAAAAACCCCCGCACTGAAAAAGTGCAGGGGTTCAATATTGAAAATAATATATGAAATCCGGTTTATACTAAAAGCCGATTCCTTATTTAGTTATTTCTTCTCTAATAATTTAAAGAATTGATCTAATTGAGGTAAGATTACAATTCTAGTTCTGCGGTTAGCAGCTCTGTTTGCAGCAGAATTATTTTCAGCTACAGGAATGTATTCACCTCTTCCAGCTGCAGTCATGCGCTTTGGATCAATGCCATACTTTTCTTGTAATAATCTAACAATCGTAGTTGCACGCTTAACACTTAAATCCCAGTTGTCTTCCATTACATTGTCAGATCCTAATAATTGTTTAGAATCAGTATGTCCTTCCACCATGAATTCAATATTTGGTTGTGCTGCTAATACTTTAGCAACCTTACCTAATACTACTGTTGCTTTGTCAGTAATGGAGAAGCTTCCGCTTTTGAATAATAATTTATCAGAAATGTCAACATAAACAACTCCTTTTTCAACTTTGATATTAATATCATCGTCATTCAAATCACCGATAGCACCTTTTAAGTTCATCACCAATGCCATGTTCATTGAATCCTTACGTGCCATAGATCCTTGTAAAGTTTGAATATAAGAATCCTTTGCGCCAATATTTTCTAAAGATTTTTTAATGCTCTCTGCTTATTTTTCTTTAAAAACTCAATTTGTTTATTTAGGTCATCAATAGTAGACTGCATTGTTTTTGAAACAAAGTTTGATTTATCAGTTTCGTTTTTTGCTTTTGCAGCTTGATCTTGTGCATCACGATATTTACCTTGTAATTCAGCATAAGCACCATTTAATTGACCGTACTTAGCTTCTGCTTCCTGTAATTTTTTAGGGCTAACGCAAGAATAAGCACCAAGACTAATAATAGTAAGCGCTAAAAAAATTCTACTTTTCATACTGTATCTGTTTTTTATTAATTTATATAATTCAGCCAATGGCCAATACAAAAATAAGCATATAGTTTAGAGTCCAAAAACTATTTTCAAATTTCTGCATTTTCTTAACATTCAATAACGCCGGTAATGCTGTATTCTGGCACAAATCCTTTGAAATCCTTAAAAAAGTCGATAATTTTTCTTTTATCAGCGCGTTCGTCGTCAGATAAATAGAAGGGTTCAGTAAATACGACGGTTCTATTAAAAAAGTCCAAGGCCACCATAACCACCGGCACGTTTGCTTTTTTTGCAATATGGTAAAATCCAGAGCGTAATTTGTACACTTTCTTTCTGGTACCTTCGGGCGATAAAGCCAAATGAAAGGTCTCCTTTTCATTAAATATTTTCACCACCTGCTCTACAAAATTATTATTTTTTGACCGGTCCACTGGGTAACAGCCCAGGTAGTGTAGGATCCAACTAAAAGGAGGAACAAAAAGCTCTTTTTTGCCTAAAAATCGAATAAACTCGAAATGCATTTTTTTCCTAACGGCCAATCCTAAAAAAAAGTCGGTACTATGGGTGTGCGGGGCAACAATATAAACCGCCTTTTTAAGTTCAAAAGGGAATCTACCTTTTGTTTTCCATCCCTTTACTGTGAAAAACCACCAAGCAATTAGTTGTTGCATAAATTATAACTTAAAAATGATTCCACCTCCAATCCTGCCGGTTATAACATTTTAATTTTTTGACAACCCAATAAATAATATGCTATAACAAAATAAAGATACTCCATCTTGGCTATTATAAATAGGATTAATATCAATTAATTTATCGTTTCTCCACCAAAATAGCGTTGTTGATTGGGTCCACTTTTTCTGCATTGAATTGTTGCACCAGTAATTTTGGCGGAGAAGCACTTAGGGTATTTTTTTCATACCATCGATCATAGTATTTAAGTAAAATTGCAAATGCAGCAATAATATTATTGTCATTAAAAAATTGCACCGCGTTTTTAGTTTCTAATCCACCTAATCTTTTTTGTATTCTTACTGTGGCATCAATTAATAGTTGCACATCAAAACCACCATAGGCTTGTACAATAAAGTTTAATCTTTCTTCAAAAGGAATAATAATAAAATGACAAACACTATTACGCATTTGAATAAAAAAGGAGGTAGGAATCATCACAAGTCCAATACGTTGGCTTTCATCTTCCACCCAAAAAGGTTCATTGGTTTTATTATTAAAAAGCGCAGTGGCTAATTTATTTTCAAACATTTCCTGTGAAGGTTGGACCGCTTGTCCGATGGCGCCAAAAGCGGATCCTTTGTGATTGGCTAATCCTTCTAAGTCAATCACCGTATTATTTCTTTGTTGGAGTGCGTGTAAAATTTCTGTTTTACCAGAACCTGTAAATCCTCCTAACACTTTGATGGGGTATTCTTTAATAAATTGATTTAATACCCAATTTCGATAGGCTTTGTAACCACCAGTTAGTTGGTAAACCTTATAACCATATAAGTCTAATAACCAAGCTACTGCTACGCTTCGCATGCCACCCCGCCAACAATGCACAAGTATATTTGGCTTTGTTGTATGCGCGCCTTCTTGTTTTTCGCTCACCCATTTTTCAACTGTTTCAATCATGGGAAGTAACTTGGTTCCAAATAGTGGTAACCCAACTTTTATCGCCGCCTCCCTACTTTGTTTTTTATAAGTAGTGCCAACAATGGCACGTTCTTCATTGGTAAATAAAGGAAGATTTAAAGCCGATACAATATGTGCATGATCAAATTCGCCGGGGCTTCGAACATCAATAATGAGTGAATGAGGCGCTTGTATTATAAAGTCATCAATATCTATTTTATGTACCGCCATAATTATAAAGTTAATTGCTTTATAGCAGTTTCAAGTGCTTCTATAGAAAAATTTGTAAACGGCGGTTTGATATAATTAAATTGACTTGCTTCATTTAAGGCAACACTTAATTTAAAATCAGTTTGATCATAACAAAGTGCCCATTTTTTTTCTTGCCATATTTTTCCTAATAATATTTGCTCAGTTTGTCCCGGAGTTGGAATTAGTATTAATTTTTTTTCAAAAGGGATTAATTCCATGAGTGTTGTATACCCTCCTCTGCAAATGATATACTCAGCACGGTTAATTTCCTTTACCAAGTCGCCCCCTGACAAATGCGGATACTTAGTTGCATTTTCATTTTGTTGAAAAGCTTCTGTTAATTTAGGTGTGCCTGCCACCACGGTAAATTTTAAATGTAATTGATTGCCCTTGGTCCATAATAAATTTTCAAGTAAGGTTCTTTGTGGTTCGGGGCCAGATACAATTCCTAAAAAAGAAATCGGTTCTTGATGCCCAGCAATCTCTTTATGATCGTATTGTTTTAATCTTGACAAACAACCCATATACCATATGGGTATACTAGGTTTTAATTTTGTATTGGCTAAAATACCTGATAAATTATTTTCACCTTCCATGTCCGGTATCCAACATGCACTGAATCTTTTGAACCAAGCATACTGTATTTTTTGGAATCCAGGCGTGGCCCAGGCATAAGGCATTTGAAAATTAAGTTGGTGCGTTATAAATACACTAGGCACATTTTTATGATAAAAACCAAATCGATTATCCGAAATGATCATATCAAACTGCAATTCCTTTTGTTTTTTTTGCAACCATCGATATTCAAAGTAAATGCTGTAAATAATTTGGGGTATTTGAAAAAAAATAGCCCAGGGTAGAAGGGCGCCTATTTTTGCATATTTTATTCTATAACCACGTAAATGCAAAAAATGTGCATTGGGTAAGGCTTCTCGTAAAATGGCTTCGTGATATCCTTCGGTGGCAATGTATATTTCATAATTCAATTGCGCTAAAGCCTGAATCAGGGGAATACACCGAGTGGCGTGTCCCAAACCCCAGTCAATGGGTGATATACAAATTTTGGCCTTATTCATAAAGCACTAATTTAGTCATTATTATACATGTATAAAATGTAAATTTGGTTACCGGAAAAAGGCCATCAAAAAAGCTGGCGCTGCTACCCGTAAACAAAGAATCATATGTCATTACTGTCAAAAGATAAATCCATTGCACTTTATGCGGCGCTTGTGTCCTTTGGTACCTATGTTTTTATTTTTGGTTTCAGAAAATCATTTACGGTTTGCACTTTTGATGGACTCAGCTTTGGCCCCATTGCATTTAAGACGGCACTCGTAATTAGTCAAATGTTGGGTTATTTATTAGCCAAGTTTTATGGCATTAAATTTATTTCAGGATTACAAAAAGTAAATAGGTATAAAATTATTTTTTTACTCACGGGTATTGCTTGGTTGGCTTGGTTGTTATTTGCCATTGTGCCTGCACCTTATAATGTTATTTTTTTATTTTTAAATGGATTTCCGTTGGGCATGTTATGGGGTGTTGTTTTTTCCTATGTAGAAGGACGCAAAAGCACCGATTTTATTGGTGCTGCATTAGCCGTGAGTTTTATATTTTCCTCCGGTTGGGTAAAGTCAGTCGGTGCTTGGTTAATGGCCCAATATCATGTTACTGAATTTTGGGTTCCGTTTTTTACTGGATTGGTATTCGCAGTTCCATTAATTATATGTGTGTATGGATTAGAAAAAGTACCACCGCCTTCTGCAGAAGATGAGGCCCTCAGAACCAAGCGCATACCTATGACTGCGCTAGATCGTAAGCAATTATTAAAACAATATTTACCAGGCATTATCGCTTTTGTAGCAATTTATTTATTCGCTACTATTTTCAGAGATATACGAGATAATTTTTCAGCAGATATGTGGAAGGAAATGGGCTATGGTTCAAAGCCGGCAATTTTCACGCAAACTGAAATCCCGATTACCATTTTTATTTTAGTGATTATTGGCGCGGTAGTATTCATCAAAAATAGCTTTAAGGCCTTAATGGTCGCACATGTTTTTATTTTGCTGGGCTTTATTTTAGCCGGTGTTTCCACCTATTATTTTACACAACAATTATTAGCCCCTTTTTGGTGGATGATTTGGGTTGGGCTTGGACTTTATTTAGTGTACATACCATTTAACTCCATCTTCTTTGACCGATTGATTGCTGCATTTTCCATGAAGGGCAATGCGGGCTTCTTTATTTATGTAGCGGACGCCGTGGGTTATGTAGGAAGCGTAAGCGTTATGCTTATGAAAGAAGGCATGAGTTTACAAATAAAGTGGACCCAGTTTTTTTCACAAAGTGTAATGATACTTTCCTTTGTTGGTGTTTTTATCACACTTTACGCGATGTATTATTTTTTCTCCAAGGCCAAAACCACCCCGTTAATACAATAACGCAAACCAGTAGGCGGTGGTCCATCTTCAAACACATGTCCTAAATGTGCTTTACATTTTCCGCATTGCACTTCGGTACGTGTCATACCGTGGGTATTATCAGGTGTATATATAATGGCACCCTTAGTAATAGGATCAAAAAAGCTAGGCCAACCACAACCGCTATCAAATTTGGTATCACTTTTAAATAAGGGATTACCACAGGCAACACAATGATAAGTACCTACTTCCTTGGAGGTTTCAAAAGGACTTGTAAAAGGACGCTCGGTTCCTTTTTGTCTAGCAACAGCATAAACCTCAGGCGATAATATTTGCTTCCAAACACTATCTGGGACAACAACCTTTTCCTTATTGGTAGTAGAATAATAAATGTTTTTAGACATAGTATTGTTTTTTGTATTGGCTTTATTGCTGGTTTGTGAACAAGCGGTTTGACTGATGAAAAGTACCAAAAAAAGTAATTTATACATAGACATGATTGTAGTTACAAAAATACTAACAAGCATTCAGATAAATTGTTTAGTTTTTTGGTTTTTGTTGACTAAAATTTTAGGCGAGTTGTGTATATTTGTTGGCACCCTAATTATTTAGCATGTTCAATTTAATCTTATTCGGACCCCCCGGTAGCGGCAAGGGCACTCAAAGTGAAAACATTATTGCAGCGTTTGGCTTAAAACATCTTTCTACGGGCAATTTATTAAGATCTGAAATAACGCAACAAACCCCTCTGGGATTAGAAGCAAAAAACTTCATGGATCAAGGTCAATTAGTACCTGATGCAGTGGTGATTGGCATGGTAGGTAATTTTATAGATGCAAATCCAGGAGCAACAGGTTTTTTATTTGATGGCTTCCCAAGAACTGCTGCACAATGTGTTGCATTAGATGCTTTATTAAAGGAAAAGTCAAGTGAAATTAATATCGTATTGGCATTAGAAGTGGCTGAGGAGGAATTAGTAAAAAGATTATTAGGACGCGGTGCTACATCGGGTCGTAGTGATGATACCAATGAAACCGTTATACGTGCTAGAATTCAGGAATACCATGATAAAACTGCTGCAGTTGAAAAGTATTATGCGCAGTTTGATAAAGTGGTATCTATTAAAGGCGAGGGCTCAGTAGAAAGTATTTATGCTGACTTGAAAAAAGAAATTGACGTAAGAATTTGATTTTAAAAATCTTTATTGCCAATAAAGTATATATTTTAGGGTAATATTTTATTTAATATTTGTTTAACTTGAAACAAATATTAGATAAATGAGAGCCTGCTTATATTGGTTGCTTTTACTTTCTTTTTGTAACATTAGTTCCGCTCAAAAAGCCCCTAATGTTATTTTTATATTAGCGGATGACTTGGGGTACGGCGATTTAAGTTACTTAAATTCGAATTCAAAAATCTTTACACCAAACATTGATCAACTTGCCCGCGATGGTAAAAGCTTTACCGATGCGCATGCGCCCGCATCCTTATGTACACCCACCAGATATGCTATTTTAACTGGAAGATACGGTTGGCGCTCCTCATTGAAAAAAGGAGTATTAAAACATTATGACCCCCCATTAATTGAAAAAGGACGATTCACCATCGGACAACTTTTTAAACAAAATAATTATAGTACTGCTTGTATTGGCAAATGGCATTTGGGTTGGGAGTGGTCTTTGAATAACAATAGTTTTTTTAGCGACTCATTAAAAATCGGGAATGACGCGCCTGCTGACAGATTTAGAATTGAAAAATTAGTTGATTTTTCAAAACCAATCACAGATGGGCCTATATCAAAAGGGTTTGATTATTATTTTGGTGACGATGTGCCAAATTATCCTCCCTATGTTTTTATCGAAAATGATAAAACTATTGGACTACCGTTATTATATAAGCCAGACGTGATGTATGGACATCCCGGATTTATGATAAAGGATTGGAAACTAGAGGCAGTAGTTCCCGCAATTACTAATAAGGCCGTAAATTACATTAAGCAAAATGCAGAAAAAAAACAGCCCTTCTTTTTATATTTTGCACTTACCTCTCCACATGTTCCCATTGCACCTGACGAAGACTTTAAAGGAACAAGTAAGGCAGGTGCATATGGTGATTTTATTCAAGAAACGGATTGGGCTGTTTCTCAAATTATAGTAGCGGTAAAAAATGCAGGAATTTCTGATAATACCATTATTATTTTCACAAGCGATAATGGCTCTCCAGGACAGGACGGAACCAATATGAGTGGCGAAATGAATTCAATTTTTAAATATGACCATTACCCCAATGCGCCATTCAAAGGAATGAAAACTGATTTATGGGAAGGCGGTCATCATGTTCCTTTTATTGTTAGTTGGCCTGGTAAAATAAAGTCAAATACTATTTCAACTGAAACAATTTGTCATAGTGACTTATTAGCAACTTGTGCTGATATTTTAAAAACCCCCATTCCCTTAAAAGAAGCAGAAGATAGCTATAGTTTACTCTCTTTATTGTTAGACGGGAAAAATAATTATGAACGACCTTATACAATTCACCATTCAGGTACAGGTATTTTTGCCATCAGACAAGGCGATTGGAAATTAATAATGACAGGAAATTCAGGCGGAGGTTTAATTCCTTCAAAGGCAGAATTGATTAATGGTGTGCCAGTGCCCTTACAATTGTATAATATGAAAAACGATTTACAGGAAGCAAAGAATTTATATTTAGTTTATCCCGAAAAGGTCAAAGAGCTTAAAAATTTATTATTGCAAGCAAAAAACAGTAATGGTACTAAATATTCAACCCCCCACAAGCACTAATCACTTGACCTGTGATATAACTACTTAAATCACTTGCTAAAAATAAAGTGGTGTTGGCGATTTCTTCTGCTTTACCAAAACGACCTAAAGGTATTTTATCCAAAAAGGCTTTCCCTGCTTCCCCTTCATTTAAATAATGGGTCATATCTGTTTCCACAAATCCAGGCGCAATGGCATTACATCTAATATTGCGGCTGCCTAACTCTAGGGCGATCGATTTAGTAAAGCCAATAATGCCCGCTTTGCTCGCAGCATAACTACTTTCCTATAATGGAACTCATATTAATAATGCTACCCAATTTTGCTTTCATCATGGGGCGAATAACCTGCTTGGTCATATTGAAAACACTTTTCAAATTGGTGTTCATCACGTCATCCCATTGTTCGGCAGTCATTCTTAATAATAAGTTATCCTTTGAAATGCCTGCGTTGTTGACACAAATATCAATCGCACCAAATTCAGCTAGTACTGCGTTTACCAGAGTTTCACAGGCACCAAAATCGCCCGCATTGGCTTGGTAAGCTTTTGCTTTAACGCCTAAATTGATGATTGCTGTTTCAAGTGCTGCTGCTTTTTCGGCACTGCTATCACTTACATAAGTGAATGCAATATTTGCACCTTGCTCAGCTAACTTTAATGCAATTGCAGCGCCAATACCACGAGCGGCTCCAGTTACAATTGCTACTTTTCCTGATAATAGTTTCATGCGCTTTTTTTATTTAAACAGATAACTATGAATAGTCTTATTTTCTAATATTTACAAAGATAACGGGTTTGGTCATTATAATGAAAATAGTCTTATTTGAATGATGCTATCTTTTATTTGAATTTTCTATTGTTTTAATATTAGTGCAAATTCATGTAATTTTGTTGTAGCATAAGTTTTTAGAAACATGAAAGAAAATATTGAATTTAGATCTCTTTGTCCAGTCGCTACTAGCCTAGATATTATAGGAGATAAGTGGACACTTCTTATTTTAAGAGATATGATTTGGGGACATAAAACCATGTTTCATGAATTCAAAGAATCTCCTGAAAAAATGCCAAGCAAAATGCTTTCCAATAGATTAAAAAAATTAGAAAGCATCGGTTTTATTTCAAAACAAAAAGGAACAGTAAATAAAAAAAGTATTTATTACTTATTAGAAAAAAGAGGTTTTGATACTTTTCCTATCATGATAGAGATGGCCATCTTTACGACAAAACATTTCTTTGACCATTTGGGTACTACCTATACTGGGGATGTAAAAAAGAGAATGCTAAAGGACAAGCTTGACTATACGAAGGAATTGATTTTGAATTATAAACAATTTGTTCGTCTCCAGACATTTTAACGCAGGACCCTGCGAAAGTATTATTCTGTAATTTGTTATTTATAACGCCTGATTTATTTTTTTTATTTCGTCTATAAAGTGGCGCTCATTGGATAATCTTGGCACTTTGTGTTGGCCTCCTAATTTTCCTCTTTGTTTTAACCAAGTATGAAAGCATCCTTTTTTTACACTTGTAATTTGTGGTAAACCCAAAGCAATATCCTTATGGCGTTTTGCTTCATAGTCGCTATTGGCTGCTTTTAGGTTATTATCAAGTGCAATAGTAAAAGCGTGTAAATCCGCAGGTTCGTTTTCAAATTCAATTAACCATTCATGCGCACCTGAATTGTTGTCAGACATATAAATTGGGGCTGCAGTATATTCTCTGATAGCTACACCAAAGTTAGCACAGGCTTCGCTCATGGCCTTATCACTATTATCGGCAATTAATTCTTCCCCAAATGCATTTATAAATTGTTTTAACCTACCACTGACTTTAATTCGGTAAGGCGCAATATTAGTAAACTGAATCGTGTCTCCTACTAAGTAGCGCCACAATCCCCCATTGGTACTTATCACAATTGCATAATTTTTTCCTACGACCACTTTATTTAATCCAACAGTCAAGGGCTGCTCCTTACCATATTCTTCAATAGGCATGAATTCATAAAAAATGCCATGTTCCAAAAACAATAACATACCTTCTTCCCTTACATTATCTTGTGCTGCAAAAAAACCTTCACTTGCATTATATATTTCTAAATAATTACAATCAGCACCTATAATTTTTTTAAACTGATCTTTATATGGGGTAAAGGAAACGCCACCATGTATATACAATTCAAAATTGGGCCACACTTCTTTAATTGATTTTTTCCCCGTCAACTCAAGAATTCTTTTTAACAACACCAGGGTCCAGGTTGGAACACCTGCGATGGAAGTGACATCTTCGTTGATGGTATTTTGTGCTAAGCTTTCAATCTTTGCTTCCCACTCATCCATTAATGCAATGGACAACTCGGGTGTCCGAATTAAGCCAGCCCAAAAAGGGGAGTTTTGTAATAACACTGCACTTAAATCTCCATATTGAATATCTTCTTTAATGGGATGCACTTGATGACTTCCTCCAATAATTAAACCCTTACCCGTAAGTAAATCACTGTCAGGCATTGCTTTATAATACAAAGCCAATACATCTTTTGATCCTTGAAAATGATTGTCCTGAATACTTTCCTCGGTTAATGGAATAAACTTACTTTTCTCGCTGGTTGTTCCACTGCTTTTCGCAAACCATTTTACGGGGGTATTCCATAATACAGAATCCTCGCCCTCCATGACTTGGTCAATATAGGGCTTCATATCATGGTACTCATGA
>RFZW01000210.1 GCA_009920495.1 Chitinophagia bacterium | reverse complement strand
TTGCAAATACCATTCAAAGTAAATCGATTTGAAACTGCGGCTTATGCGGAAACCTATAAGATGGGTATTCAGCAAGCGGCTAGAGAAATTAGGTATGCTTGGTTTGATCAATTAATAAAGGAAATCAAAACTAATTCAGGGGATAATAATAAAGTTGTTTTATTAACAGCGCATCATGCTGATGATCAGGTGGAAACGGTTTTGATGCAATTGTTTCGTGGTACTGGATTACATGGACTCACGGGTATTCCTGATTTTCGTAATGATAGCATTCTGGTGTGTAGACCATTATTGGGATATACCAAAAATCAAATAAAGCATTTCGCCAAGGAATATTCATTGACTTTTGTGGAAGATAGTTCCAATGAAAAAAATGATTATACAAGAAATTTAATCCGAAATAAGTTATTGCCTGCCATACAAGAAGTGTATGCGCAAGCAACAGAAAATGTATTGGACACGGTGGCCAGATTAAAGGAAGCGGAAGTAATTGTAAATAATACCATTGCGGCTTTTTGGAAAAAAGGAAAAAAAACGCGGCATGGGATTGAAACAATTTCAATCCAACATTGGAAAAAAGTAAAAGACAATCATACCTATACTTGGGGCTTTATTCAATCCTATGGATTTAAACCACAACAAATTGTGGAAGTCCATAAGCTGTTGGATGCTAGTAATGGCGCATATATAGCCACCCCTACACATCGGTTTATAAAATTCAATGATACGATTCAAGTAGTGCCTAATCATTCGAGTAACGAGCATATCATGGTATATGTGGGCGAAGGTGATTTACAAACTAATAATGGATTGTTGCATTTTGAAACAGTGGATGCTGCAAATATGGGTGAGATGAACAAAGAATCCCATTTTGCTTATTTAGATGCTGACAAAATTGAATGGCCGCTATTATATCGCACTTGGCAATCCACTGATTACTTTTATCCATTAGGGCTTCGTAAAAAAAAGAAACTAAATCATTTTTTAGGCAGCTTAAAACTAAGTCCAGCTATAAAGCAACGCATAGGGGTGTTAACCATGGGGGATAAGTTGTTGTGGGTCGTAGGAAAGCGAATTGATGACCGTTATAAAATGACGCCACAAACCACATCTGTTTTGATCATTACCTTGCTAGATAGATTCTGATTTGTTCCATAAATGCAGCAAGTACATTATAGTTCCCCATAAAATAACTAGTGATAATTAAAAATACCACACCATAAATGGATCCCCATAAATGGGCGCTATGATTAATGCCGCTTTGCCCATTTTTAGAAAGGTAAGCAGTGATACCAAGATAGATGGGGCCAAAAATAAATCCAGGAATAATGGGAGGGATGATGAAAAATCCAATTTGTAAAGTTGGCTGTAAAAAAATGCCTGCGAATACGATGGCTGATACGGCGCCGGAGGCGCCTAAACTATTGTAATTATATTGTTTGAAATGATTCAAGTAGGTGGGTACCAAACAAACAATTAAGGAGCTTACATAAAGTAGGATATATAAAGTGTTGCCTAGGGAGCCGAATATCATGTTAAAATATTGTTCCACATAATCTCCAAACATATAAAAGGAAAACATATTAAATGCAAGGTGCATAAAATCGGCATGAATAAAACCGGAGCTTATGAATCGATACCATTCATTGTCATGGTGAACAGTGTATGGATGAAAAATTAGTTTATCCATTAATGCTTCATTATACATGGCAATTAATGATATTGCAACGGTAATGACTGTTATATACAAAGTTAAACTCATGGTCATGATTCGTGATTATTCGTGATGGTATTTTTCATTGGCTAAGATACTGCAAGCCCTGTAAATTTGTTCAGCTAATAGAAGGCGAACGAGCATGTGGGGAAAGACGAGTTCAGATATTGACCAAGTGAATTGTGCTTTGGCTTTAATTTCTTCTGCAACGCCATAGGCACCCCCAATCAAAAACACAATACGATGGGCACTTTGATTGGCCTTTTGTTGAATTAATTTTGCAAGGCCAGGGGAGCTTAGCATTTTACCTTTCTCATCTAATAATATTAAGACATCATTTTGTGCTAGCGTTTTTAAAAGGGTGATTCCTTCTTCTTTTTTTATTTGAATAGGATCGCTTGCTTTTGACGGTGTGATTAATTGCCATTCAATAGGGTAGTAATGACCAATGCGTTTGGTGAAATTAGCAACGCCTTCTTTAATATAGGATTCATCTGCTTTCCCTACTGACCATATCGCAATTTTCATATATTATTTTTTTTCTGATCAAATTTATATCTCATAAAGTTAATATTATATATGAAAATAAAATATGAATAATAAATACAAATATAGTTGTGTGTAATTGATTTAATCATTTATTTTTGTATCCAATTTATAACCCCCAAAATAAATGAGAAAGCTACTCCCCCTAGCCATTCTATTACTATCTTTTTTTTGCGTCAATAACACTAGCGCACAGTTTAAATCAATTGTTATTTCAACAGAGGATATAG
>RFZW01000209.1 GCA_009920495.1 Chitinophagia bacterium | reverse complement strand
ATACCATCCACAACAATCAATGGGCTTGCATTGTTAACCGTACCCAAACCTCTAATAATTAAACTTGCTTCATTATTACCCGCCATACCTGATGACTGAATTGCTTGTAAACCCGGAACTAACCCAGATAATGCAGCAGAAACATTCGGTAACGCACGACTCGTTAATTTTTCATCCACATTAACTTGTGAAACGGCACCCACTAAGTTTACTTTTCTTTGACGACCAAATCCTACGACAACCACCTCATTAAGCTCAGATGTTTTAGACTTGAGAACAATTACATATTCATTCTTTGCATCTACTTTTAAAATGTAATCCTCACGTCCGGTTGCTGTGAAAAGGATTTCATCTCCAATAGCTGCATTGATTTTAAAACTTCCTTTCGCATCTGTGCTTGTTCCTACTGAAGTTTTTTTGATCACTACCGAAATATTGGAAAGCAATTCACCTGCATCGTCCTTCACCACACCAGTGATGGATTTTTGTTGTCCAAGCAATTGTATTATGTGTGTTTCTTATAGAAATCGTAAAGTAGTTCTATATCGGCTATGAAAATAACATATTTTATTTCATGAAGCCAAATTATTTGATATTTAAAGTTAGGAAAATGACACGATTTTTTTGTACAAATTTAGGAAACTATCCATTATAATATATTTGTTTCATAATAGTCCATCCAGTTGATCCATCCAACGGGAGTTGCATCGGATTACAAATCTCAAGCCAATAAATATTGCGAGGTTCATTTGCAAGCGCAGTCATATCTGCGGAAAAATTTATTCCAACATACTCATAATACCCAAATTCAAACCATTGATTATCAATTTTTTGTATAAAAATATTAAAATTTCTTAAATTATATTTTTGCAACAGGTCTCTAACTCCTGGGTGATCATCCGCATGTAATTTTAAATATGCCTCTACATGTTCCGGCCTTAATTTAATTAACATGCCTACTCGCTTAACAACTAATTTTTCATTACTATGTTTTTGCATATTTGAAAAAAATTTATTTACTCCTTAAATATATACGTTTGGCATTACCACCCATAATTGCTGATTGTTCAAACAAAGTCAATGAAGCTATTAAAGAATTAATGGTATCAAACCATTTCGTATAATTACTTTGTATTAAACAAACTGGCCAATCAGAACCAAACATTAATCTATCTGGACCAAATGCTTCTAATACAATATCAAAATAGGGTTGTAATAACGCTTTATCCCATTTGCCATCAATCACTTCGGTTACCATTCCAGATAATTTACAAGTTACATTTTCACGAGCTGATAATTGCTTTATGTTTTCAGCCCAAGTATGATCAAATTTACTGTTTGAGATACGCGGTTTTGCGATGTGGTCAATCACCATTTTTATTTCAGGATGCTGATCAACAAATTTAATTGCCTGTGGCAAATGCTTCTCAAAAATCAATATATCATAGCACAATGAATGATGTTTTAAACACTTAATACCATTATTAAAATCTTTTCGAAGTATAAATAAGTCATCTGGTTCGTCGTGAATAACATGGCGAAATCCTACAATATTTTTTTCAGCAGCATATTTTTCAATCATTCCTTCGACATCTGTTTCACATAATGGAAGCCATCCAACAACCCCTTTGATAATAGAATTATTACTTGCTAATCCTAATAAAAAATTTGTTTCCGCTATAGTTTGCCTAGCCTGAACAGCGATACTCCCATCTAAATTATTTTCTTTCAATAAAGGCTGCAAATCATCTGGTAAAAAGTTTTTTTTAATGGCGTTGTGCACTTCGCCCATCCACACATAATCTACCTCATTATATTGCCAAAAGTGTTGGTGACTATCTATTTTCATGATTTAATAATTCCAATTTTGATTTGAAATAGGTGCAAGTATATCAAGTACCTCTTGTAATAATTTATTATCTACTGATTCATTACTCCATTGTACATTTTGATTAACGGCTATAGGATTTGCACTGCTAAACATGGTAGATACAATATCTTTATTTTGAGTGGAAAATTGTATGGCTAATTTAGATATATCTGAGCCACAACGACTACAGTGTTCTGCAGCTTTAGTAAAAATAGCTCTTTGGTCTTTTGTTGAAGGATGCCAGCCTGGAGCCCCTCTATTCGTAAGTAATCCAGAAGCAAATGGAGAAGCATTGATAAGCCCAATATTTTTCTGCTTTGCTTTTGTTAATAATTTCAAAAAACGTGTATCGTTAAGGCAGTAAATATTATGTGTCAAACCAACATCAATAATCCCCTCATCTATTACTTGTTCCCAAAGGTCAACTGGATAAAAACCCAAACCTACCGAACCAATGCTACCAATCGACTTTAAATATTGCAAGGTTTCAATCCCTTCTTTCAAAGCCCATTCAGTATGTTCTCGGTTATTATATTCAATGTCATGTAAATATATAATATCAAAATAATCAACGCCGATGCGAGATGCGCTTTCATCAATTGATCTCATGATTGCATCAT
>RFZW01000208.1 GCA_009920495.1 Chitinophagia bacterium | reverse complement strand
GTGCCATCTAGTATTTTCTTACCAAGATTCATTAAAACAATATGGTCGCATATTTCCTCCACCTGCTCCATACGGTGTGTACTGAATATAATAGTCGCCCCTTTTTTTGCAAGGTTGTAAATTTCTTCCTTAATTAAATTTGCATTTAAAGGATCTAAACCACTAAAAGGTTCATCGAGTATGATCAATTTAGGTTCGTGTAATACGGTAATAACAAATTGTAATTTTTGACTCATCCCTTTACTTAAATCTTCTACCTTTTTATTCCACCAGGTTTCCATCTCGAATTTCTTAAACCAATACTTTATTTTTTCAGTAGCCTCCGCTTTGCTTAAACCTTTTAATTGCGCTAGATATAATGCCTGTTCGCCAATTTTCATTTTTTTATACAAGCCTCTTTCCTCCGGCATATATCCAATTTTTTGGATATCGTCGATTGAATTAAATGGTTTTCCGTCTAAAATAATATCGCCTCCATCTGGGTAAAAAATTCCGGTAATCATTCTGAGTAAGGTTGTTTTACCTGCACCGTTGGGTCCAAGTAATCCAAAAATGCTTCCTTTTTGTATTTCAAAACTGATATCATCTACCGCTTTTTGGGTAGCATAATATTTTTTTAAATTTGACAAACGTAATAGCGGATCCATATTTTTCAATTTGATTCAAAATTAAACTCATTTTTTCACAACTAACGCCTCAATTTATCAAATGGAAAATTTAACCTTGTAGCGGATATAAAAGGGGATAATAGGCTATCTTCGAGCAAAATTTAGTGTATGCGCTCAAATATTTTCAATACAAGGAAATCAGTCTATCTTTTTGTTGTTGCCATATTATTTTTTGGGCTAAGTAGCTGGGGCTTTTTAGTGCACCGCACCATTAATCAAATTGCGATATATAGTTTGCCTGCGCCTTTACAATCTTTCTTTCACCAGGACATGGAATATTTGGTAGAAAATGCACCGAGAGCGGATAATCGAAAAAATACCGATAAAACGGAAGCAAGCAAACACATTATTGATATAGAAGAATATGGACCAAATTCAATTAATGAAATGCCTAGGGATTGGGCCACCGCACTTAAAAAATATTCATTTGATACTTTAGATAAACATGGATATGGTCCTTATAATGTACTGATGAGTTTGGAAAATCTAACAAATGCGTTTAAATCCAAAAATAAGGATAGCATCCTATTTTATGCAGCAGATTTAGGGCATTATGTTGGCGACTTACATGTGCCTTTGCATATCACTAATAATTATGATGGTCAATTGTCAGGTCAAAAAGGAATGCATAGTTTATGGGAATCATTTATTCCTAGTTTGCGTATTGATCAATACCAATTGTATAATCCGCATAAAGCGAAGTATTTAAAAAATCCAGAAGCTGCATTGTGGACAGATATTCGTAAAGCCTATGCCTTACTTCCAGAAATGTTTGCAAAAGAAATTGAAGTTTCTAAATCATTTACCCCTGAGCAAAAATATAAAATGCAAATGTACTATGGTAAAAATACCAGAATGTACACCATGCGGGCAAGCCTAGTTTTATTACCAGAGACATCTCACTTAATTTATCTGCAGAATTAAAATCATTTAAGAGCAATAGATTAATACAGGATAGCTTATTAATATCAAAAAAAGGCAAGCCTAAAGCCAACGATTAAGCGTAGCGCTAAATTTCTATTTTGAGTATTTTTGTGCAATAATATGGGCGATTTTTTGTCCATCCATCGCTGCACTCACAATTCCGCCTGCATAACCAGCACCTTCCCCACAAGGGTATAAATTTTTGATTTGCGGATGTGTTAATGTATCTGTATCTCTTGGAATACGCACAGGTGAGGAAGTGCGACTTTCAGTGGCTACGACTATAGCATCATTGGTATAATAGCCTTTCATCTTTTTTCCAAATGCCTTAAATCCTTCTTGTAAAGTTTTGTGTGCCGACAATAATCCAGGTAAATAACTTGCATCTGGTAAAGTGTCGGATAATTTATTCGTGCAAAAATCCACCAGCCTTGCTGCTGGGGCTACTTGCAATCCGCCGCCTATTAAAAATGCAGCTTGTTCCACTTGTTGTTGAAATGCCAACAAACTTAAAGCATGAACCTTATTGCTTTTTACCGTTTTTTCAATCAGTGGATTTGTTGTTGCTTTATTTTCTTTCCATTGCTGATTAATATATTTTAATGCAGTGGGTGTGTCTATTTGTACCACCATGCCACTATTCGCATAGGGGTTATCACGTTTACTAGGGCTCCAACCATTCACTACTATTTCACCAGGTGCCGTAGCTGCAGGTGCAATGATTCCACCAGGACACATACAAAAACTAAATACGCCTCGTTCGCTTACTTGCTCCACTAAATTATAAGCTGCTGGCGGTAAATTTGGATCCTTGGTGATACAATGATATTGAATTCGGTCAATAATACTTTGTGGATGTTCAACTCTAACTCCTAATGCAAAAGGCTTGGCTTCAATTAAAATATTTTTTTCATAAAGCAAGCTAAAA
>RFZW01000207.1 GCA_009920495.1 Chitinophagia bacterium | reverse complement strand
GCTTCGTATGTTTTAAAGTGAAAACCTTTCATTTATTATTATAATATCGGAGGTTAAAGTTAATTGTTAATGTTCATTTTTGGTCAATTTGTTAAAGCATGAGATGGGGTTGGGGGGATAAATACAACAAACCAAAAAAGGAACAAATCTTTCCCCAAATCAACTATTCGGGATTAGCTCGCACTTCGTGCTCGCTGATCCCTGGGGGTGAGGTACACAAATCCTTCCCCAAATCAATCGCTTTGCGATTGATTTGCTTTTCTCATTCTCGTCATCTTACACAAGCAAGCTTGTGACGCTGCCTTGAATGAGAAAAGCCTTCCACCGAGTTATCGGGGAAGGCTTTGTGATTCGGATTGGATTCGAACCAATGGCCCTCATCTTAGAAGGATGACGCTCTATCCAGCTGAGCTACCGAACCAGCTCCTTTTAATTCTAGGAGGTGCAAATTTAATGAAAAATTAGGCTGATTTCAAAGAAAATAGGGCTATAAATCAATCATTTGCCAATAAGTCCCTGATAACCACACTCGCCACGGTACATCCAAAAATAGCAGGCATATAACTTAAAGTACCTATGAGCGACTTTTTAGGGAATGCCTTTTCTGTCTCTATAATCCTAGATTGATCTACTTTTTCAGGACTAAAAACCACTTTCAATCCTTTATATATCCCTAAACTGTGTAATCGCTTACGCACATACTTAGCCAAATTACATTCATGGGTTTTGGATATATCTGTCACCTCAATTTGAGAAGGATCCACTTTCCCGCCTGCGCCAAGTGATGTAACCAATGGGAGTGATCTATCTATACATGCTTTGATAAAAAATACTTTACTTGAAAGTGTATCAATACAGTCCACGATATAATCCCATTTTTCTTTTTCTACCAAGTCAATGGTGATTTTTTCTTTAATAAACACTTCAATTACGGTTAAATCTAATTCGGGGTTAATATCTTTTAACCTTGCAGCTAAAACCTGCGCTTTGGGTTGTTTTACGGTTGATTGTAAGGCTTGTATTTGCCTATTGATATTACTTTCATCCACGATGTCATTGTCTACAATAGTCATTTTGCCAATACCTGCTCTAACGATCATTTCTGCACAAATGCCACCCACGCCTCCAAGTCCGACAATCAATACATTTTTACCCATCAGGTTTTCCACCTTTTCATCTCCTAACATTAATTGTGTTCTGCTCAGCCAATAAGGTATCATATCGTATCTTTAGAAAGTAAAATTAATCGTATGCGAATTGTAAAATTATTTATTCTTATTTTATTTGTTCAATTAGCAGTTGCACAAAATTCGGGGAATAATTCCATAAAAATACTTTCTCAAAAAAAAGGAATTAGTATTAGGGGGTTAAGTGTTCCAAATGAAAATACAATTTGGGCGAGTGGGAGTAGTGGAACCATTGCATTGTCGATTAATGGGGGCGAACATTTTGAATGGATGCAAGTTGCTGGATATGAAAAACGTGATTTTAGAGCCATACATGCATGGAATAATAAAGAGGCAATAATAGCAGCGGTAGCCGCCCCTGCGGTTATTTTAAAAACAATAGATGGGGGCATGACCTGGAATAAAGTGTATGAAAATGCAGACACGGCTATGTTTTTGGATGCCATCAATTTTAAAGATGAAAATAATGGAAGCGTAGTTGGTGACCCCATTAACAATATTATTTTTTTATTAAACACGACCGATAAAGGGGAGCATTGGCAACAAGCGGCACCGAATTATTTTAAATCTGTATTAAAGGAGGGCGAGGCCTTTTTTGCATCAAGTAATTCTAATCTAGCATCAAAGGGTAATGATCAATTTTTAATTTCAGGTGGTATGGCAAGTAGATTATGGATTAATGGGGTAGCAAGAGATTTGGATATATTACAAGGTGGAAAATCTACAGGTGCAAATAGTATTGCAATAGCACCTAATGGAAATAAATTAATTATTGTTGGTGGAGATTTTGCGAACTTCAAAGATTCAGAAAAAAATATTGCAGGCTTTAATTTATTCTTAACGCCGAATACGGAACTGAAACATAAATCAATTAGAATTTCAAAGTGGGCACAACGCAAAAATTTAGGTACCCCCAATGGTTACAAATCAGGGGTTACTTTTTTGACCAATCAGCTTTTAGTGACATGCGGAACATCCGGGGTAGATATTTCAAAAAACAGCGGTAAAAATTGGGAATTAATTTCAAGTGAAAGCTTCCATGTAGTTAAAAAACAACCCAATAGGAAGGCTGTATTTTTAGCAGGTTCAGGGGGTAGAATTGGCTATATGCAATTGGATTAAATTTATATCTGCACTTAAGTCAAAGTAAATTTTATTATTTACGATAATTTAATCAACAGAATTTTAATATTTCAATAGTTAGTGTAACTTAGTATGGACATGAAAAAATACCAGGCAATTATCTCTTTTGATATGGATGAGGAGTTTATGACTTTAGTGCCTCCGCATCGTACTTATATCAATTATTTACTGAATAAGGGTATTATTGATAGTTATGCAGTGAGTATGGAAGTGCAAAAG
>RFZW01000206.1 GCA_009920495.1 Chitinophagia bacterium | reverse complement strand
GTTGTCACCTAGTAAAAAAGGGGTGGTGGAAACCTATGTGCAAGGAAATAAATTATTTGGAAAATTAATATGGGTACAAACTGAACGCAAGGATATTTACAATAAAGAGGTAAGCTTAAGAAATAGGGAAGTGAAAGGGTTGAATTTGTTTTCCAATTTCACTTGGTCTGATAATCAATGGGTTGATGGTAAAATTTATGATCCAGAAGGGGGTTCTACTTATAGTTGTAAAATGTGGTTAAGCGAGGACAAACAAACACTCAATGTCCGAGGTTATATTGGGATATCCATCATTGGTCGTACTGAAAAATTTACGAGGTATAATAAGTAGCAAAATGATACTATTATATATTTTTAATAAACAAAGTATATTAAATTTAAATAATGTTTACTGATTATTAAAACTATCTTTTGATGATGAAAATACAAACTGCCCTTAATCAACCTAGCATTAAAAAGTCGAGCATAAACAAATATATATTTGTGCTACTTTTTACACTGCTAAATATTTTTGCAGAAGCGCAAAAAATTGAAACCGGTAATTTTTTTGTAACGAATTATAGTAGGTCATTTTTAAATTCGATTTCTGGGAATTGGGCAGTATTGCAGGATCCCGAAGGCGTTATATACATTGCTAATACGTATGATGGGGTATTGGTGTATGATGGACAGAAAATTAGAAGAGTTTATAATGAAAAAGGTTTGCCAAAAATGGGTTTGACCCGTTCCTTATTAATGGACTCTAAAAAAACTATATATACCATCATTGGAAATGAGTTTGGTTATATAGAAAAAAATGAATTTGGCGAGAGTGTTTTTAAATCACTATCTATAAGTTTGCCACAAAAGGACCAAGTAAATTCAACACTTTGGTCGGCAGGGGTTATTAATGATACAGTTGTGTTTCAGTCTGAAAAATCTGTTTACTTATATAAGTACAAAAAATTAATAAGTGTTCAAAATTTTAATGCAATTCTACATACAGTAAACATCAATAAAAATGGTGCATTTTTGCGTATTTGGGGGGAAGGACTTTTCAAACTAACAGGGGGCGAGTTTAAATTAATACCCTCTACCAAAGAAATTTTTGCGCAAAACAGAATTGATGAACAATACGATTTGGACAATGGAGATAATTTAATGGTGTCAAGAACGAATGGTATATGGTATTTGAAAAAAGATGGCACTTTGATAAAAGCAAAGTCGGACCAACTTGATAAGTATTTGAAAATAAATGAGTCATATCAAGGCGGTGAAAAATTAAGAAATAATATTATACCTATTTCTACTACCAAGGGCGGCTTACTTTTTATTGACGATAAACTACAGATAAGATCGATTCTTAATACCTCCAATGGACTTGATTTTGATTATGTAACCTCCTTTATGCAGGATCGTGTAGGAGATGTTTGGGGGGCTAGTGATAATATTTTTAGAGTAAGTTTTGATACGAGTATGACTTATTTTTCAACGATCAATAAGCTTCATGGATATGTAAATGCAATCACAAGAATAGACGAAAAATTGTATGTAAGAACAACTAAAGATTTATATGATTTTGTCCCAAAGAAAAATTTGTATGAACAATCGGTTTTTGAAAAAAATAATATCAATGAGTCAGGAGATGATATTTTTAAATTTGACGATCAAATAATTACTACCAATAATTATACCATTAAAACAACTAAAAACAGGGTTACAAAAATAATCAGCCCGATTTACAGATCAGGCTCAACCATACGATCAAAAATTAATCCAAGTATCATATTTACATCAAATTCTGCTGTAGGTTTATTGGCACATCAATATAAAAATAGCCAATGGAAGCAGATTACACTAATTAATAAGGACACTATACGCTGTAATAATTTGGTTGAAGAAGTTCCTGGAGTTATAGTATTGGAAACTAGAAAGGGTTTATATAAATACGAATATAATAATGAAGGGCAAGGAAAATATACAAAACTCGAAATGGACACTGCCTTTACTACGTTAAAAAGATTAGGAATACGAACAGTTAATGGCGACATCAATTTATTTACTGATTCATTAAATCATTTTTATAAAGTTGACTTGGTAAAAAATAAATTAATTTATACTGGCTTCACCATTGATAGTTTTGTAAATAAAGCATATTGGTTTTATACCTATAACAAGGATTCTAAAAATGGATGGGTGGTTACCCAATCTGGACTATATAAAACACATTTTGATTTTATTAAAGGTTTTACATTTAAGCAGTATCCATTTTATAAAGTGGATTTAAGTGAATTAAGTTATGGCATACTAGCGGAAGGTGTTGGTGATAATGAGGTATTGTGGTTGGGATCTCAGGATGAAAAGTTGTATCGCTATTTCCCTGAGTTGGCCATAAAAGAAAAACATCAAAATTATAAAGCATTAATCAGGGCTATTTATGCCAATGGTCAAAAAGCACCATTAGCATTAGGCAAATTACCTTTCAGCAAAAATAATTTAATGTTCGAAGTTGCTTATCCTGTGTTTGGCAATGAATCAAAAACTACTTTTAGTTATTGGTTGGAAGGGCAG
>RFZW01000205.1 GCA_009920495.1 Chitinophagia bacterium | reverse complement strand
ACCTTTCAAGTTCTTTTTGTACTTCGCTTTGTTTCATCTTAACAAATTGTCATTTCGTTCGGTGTTACTACGTCAAAAGTCATCGTCCAACCTGCCATATAATTCTCGAACCTTTCAGTAAATGGTTCTAAATTTGCCGTGCCTTCAACCATATATAAGTCGTATGCTAAACTTCCGTGTTTTATTATTTCATACGCCCTGTTTAATACTGCGTGTTGCGTATTTAGTACATCAATTTCGTTGTCGTTACCTAAAAATATATTTGTTGTTGCACTCTTTGACAAGTCTACTATGTCCATTGCTATAAGACTTATGTTCCAAGTTACTGTGCGTTCGTCTAACGTGCAGTTATTTACCATTATATGTACTAAAGGAAATATAGTTTGTTTGCTTAAATCTACTTTAAAAATGTCTCCTTGTGTTACCGTGTTTACAATAACGTCTGCGTCAAAGTGTGTTTTAAGTTTGTCTAATAAGTTGTAATAACCTGTCATCGTTTTAGTTTATTAAGTTGGCGTTGTTCAATTTCTTGCTTTTGTTTTTCGAAGGTAAGATAGGTGAGACATTGAGTAAGTCGATAGCTGGTGACTGTGTCAAATCTTGTAATGTCTCCTTGAGCGAGTGCATAAATTGATTGATACCAACCCCATTGTTTTCCAAATTGAGCTTGTTCGCTAAACTCGTTTCCGTCTTCTTGTTCGTTTTTATCTGCCGTTCCAAATAAGTAAGCGTAGCTGTCAATAATTCGCTTCCTAAATTCCAAAAAAAAACACTTGAACTTATTGCTATATCAACAGGAGTAAACTTCATTAACTCGTGCATTTCTTCCATTGGTGTATAGTCAACTATTTCGTACTTGTCTTTGAACTTCATTTTGATAGGTCGGTACATAACAGCCATTGCTTTGTGATAGTCTTCCCACTTTAACAAGTTGTTTTCCAAGTCTACATATTCGCCAAAACTTATTTCTTCAAGGTTTGTAATAAATCCAAATTCTTGTGTTCCGATTTTAAATGTTGGTTGAAATTTCGGCTTCTGTTCAAACAAGTTTTTAAAGTGTACTATTAATTCGTTTAAACTTGTGAGCTTCATTTTTACAATATCCTTTAATTCTATTCCGCAGAATATTTGTATCATTTTTTGCGCTATAAATTCTTCGTCATTGCTTCCTTCCTGAACCTTTAAAAATTCTTGGTAGCTTTTTAATGGAATTTCACTTAAAGTTGTTGGTACGTTTATTTCTAACTTCATATCTTAATAATTAATTATTCGTGTTTTTGTTGTGTTGGTTTTGTTGTATGTAATCGTAGGCTTGTTTCAATAAGTTAATGTCTCGGATGTCCCTTAAATAAATTCTCACTTTTACTCCTTTCATTTGGTAGATGTAAATCTGTACCGCTTCCATCATCACTTGTAGATTGTTCATCGTATAAAGTATTTTCCGTGTGTGCTGTTTAATCCTAGCGTCTCCATTTCGTGGTATCTAACTGCGTCTATTGCGTGATCGTTTTTTCCCTGCGGTTTGTTTAGCGTCTTTCCTGTTTTGTCTGCGTCCCAACAATAAGCCCTCAACTCCTTGATTAAATTTGTGCTTTGTGAAGTTACTAAATAATTTTGCGATTGCATTATTTGAATGCCGTAATTTACGGAGTCCGCTCCCTTTGTCACTCCCTTTATTTGTTGGCCTGTTCTTTTTATTTCCTCGATGCTTTTTGGTTCGCTGCTGTCTGCGTATGCTATTACGTGTTTTTGTAGTTTCTTTGCTATGTCGTTATTTAATAGCCCTGTCTGGTAACAGATTTCGTTTAGTATTCTGGAGCCGTTGTAATTGTAAACTTCTATAATACTTGTGGGATCGTTTGTGTATCCAAAGTCTAAGCCGTAACCTAGTAGTTGCGCTTCGTTTGGTATCCTGTCTATTAATTTCCAATTACTAAAAATAACCCCCTCTAACATTCCCACTAAGCCTTCTCCATATACCCGCCACCAATTAGCCCAATAACTGCTTGTCGTTGCTTTTAAGCGGTTCTTTTCTATTTCCGTTACAATCCTTTCATCGAGTGCTTCGTTGTCTTTGTACGTCAAAATTAAGAAGTCCGTATCTGGTTCGTCTTTTAGTTCGGTGTGTACCCAGAATTCATTTGCTGGGTTGAAGTCTAGGTATATTCGTTTTTTGGTTCTTATTGCTAGTTCGTTGTATGCTTCAAAAGTTACGTTATTGCATTCGTTAATGTATAAAATGTCTCTCCTCGCTCCCCTTAACTTTGAACTATCATCTGCACTAAAAAATTCTATGTATGATCCGTTTGAAAATTCGTATCTTAATAAAGACTTATTAAATTTGTCTTCAAAAAAACGGTTACTCCACCGCATTATTTTTAGAAAATCTTTAACGGCCCCCCGTCTTAAATGCGGGATGCTTTCAGATACAATACTTATTTCCGTGTTGCTGTGCTTGGTTGCTATGTCTATCAATAAAGGGATAACTCCGAAAGTTTTACCCGCCGAAGTTCCGCCCTGTATTATTTTTATTCGCTTGTTTAATTTTGCA
>RFZW01000204.1 GCA_009920495.1 Chitinophagia bacterium | reverse complement strand
AAAAGAACAATCTTTGCCACATTATTTTTAATAATGAACGCCACTTTTTCTTTTAATGCGAACGCGCAAAAAGTGTCTGATTTTATTTTTGATACCTATTTAATTAAGGAGGGGATGTCGCAAAGTACCTCCATGTCAATATATCAAGATAAGGTTGGGTATATATGGGTAGGGACGCAAGCGGGTGTAGATCGATTTGATGGGTATACTTTTAAACAATATGCGCATGATTTAAAAAATGATAAAACACGTTCAACAGGCTGGGTACTTGATATTGCTGAAGACAAGGAAGGTAATATTTGGACGGTAGATAATCAAGGGCATTTTTCTAAATTGGATAGAGTCAGCGACCAATGGACAAATTTTAACATACCCTTTCGGGATTCTTTAATTAAATCAAATAAAACGCTAAGATATTTTTTTGGTACACCAAGAAGTATTTATATAGACTCTTTAACAAATCAAGTTTGGTTAGGGACTAATGGAATCGGACTTTTATCCTATAATATAAATACAAAAAAAATCACTCAATTTCTTATACATCCTGAAGCTGCAACAAAATATGGCCCACAGGAAAAAGTAAGTCAAGTCAGAAGTTTATCAGCAAACAAATTGGTTGTTGCTACAGATAAAGGCGTGCAAACTTTCGACACTAAAACAAATAAATTTACTGCTATATTTAATTCAAAAGATTCTTTATTCTTGGGCTTGCCCACCGATTTAAAAGTTATAGGTCCAACGATTTATGTTGCAAATCAATATGGCGCCTATATTTATAATACGATAACGGGCGCGTTACAAACGTTTAAACATGAAAATGGCAATGAAAATTCTATTGCCTCTAACAACGTGAATGGTATTCATTTTAGTAGCCATAAAAATTATTTGTGGTTAAGCATTATTGGAGAAGGGATAGATGTGATTAATCTTGCAAATAATAAAGTGGTACACTTAAATAAAAATAATGCCAAAGACAATGGGATTACAGAATCTAATTATGAGAATATATTTGAAGATAAAGACCATAATATTTGGGTTGGCACTGCAATCTCCGGTTTGTTGAAATACGATCCAAGTAAAAGAGTTTTTGGATTAATGACAAAAACGTATCCAAGTGATTTTAATTTGGGAATTAATTCTACATGGGGGATGATGGTAGACTCAAAAGGAATTATTTGGTTAGGTGAATATGAAACTGGAGGAGGCATACTTGCAATTGATAGAGCTCATAAAACAAAAAAGTCCTATTTAAAAAATGTTAATGGTACTACCCTTAGAAGTTGGAAGTTTTGCGAAGACAACAAAGGAAATATTTTTGCCTTTACAGGGAGTAATACTAATGGGTTAGTTGTATTTTATAAAGCAAGTAATAGCGCTGAGTTTAAAAAACTTGGATATGCGAATGATTTATTAGATCAGTTTTCTCAGTCAGTCAATGGCTCAAGTTTTTTAAATAATAAAAAGGAATTAATTGTTGGAGGCATTCACCCCATCATCTTAGCGGACGCTGATGGCAATAAAATATTTAAATTTGTTGATTTACCAAAAGGGTTAGAAAAAGGATTTTTTGATGTCCAACGTAAATCAAAAGATGAATTATATGTTGTAAATGAAGATGGTATCTTTTTGTTAAATGAGTCAAATAATAAAGTTGTTGCTTTAACTAAAAATATGAAATTCTTGCCAGGCGAAGATATTTATTCAGGGCCTACTTTGCAGGTAATTGATGGCAAAATGGCTTTTTTAGCAACCTATGGTAATGGATTAGTTAAAGTTGATTTCGAAAAACAGACCAAGGTATTTTTAACTTTAGAAGACGGTATACCCAATCTTTTTTTGTATGATATTTTTGCTGGAAAAGATAATATATTATGGATTTCATCTAACTATGGTATTATAAGATATAATCCTTATACTAATAAATTTAGATCTTTTGGTCCTGCAGAAGGCGTTCAGGGTTATGAATTCAATACCAATAGCGCATTTATGACTCCTAATAATGAAATATTTTTTAATGGAGTATTAGGTTTAAATTATTTTCATTCAGAAGATATCAAAGTGGATACGGTACCACCAACTGTAATTATTCAAAAATTTTCTACAAGAGATTCAACAATTTATATTGAAGCAGCTAATCCTAATTCAACTTTTGTAATCGAATACAAGAATAATAATTTATCATTTGATTTTATAGCTTTCAATTTCAGAGACGCCTTAAAAAATCAATATGCTTATAAAATGGAAGGGTATGATGAAGATTGGATTTATGCTGGCACACGACGTTTTGCTTCCTATACTAATTTAAGAGAAGGAAATTATACATTCCGGGTGAAAGCTGCAAATAGTGATGGCATTTGGAATGAAAAGGGGGCGAGCATGTCTATTAAAATATTACCACCAATTGGAAGAACCTGGTATGCATATTTATTGTATGTCATTTTAATTAGCTGCTCTGTTTACTTTTTCTCAAAATATCGTGAGAAAAAACAATTTAAGAAACTAGAAGATGACCGTAAAAACGGTGAACTAGCGGAAGCAAAAGCTTTACAAGAAAG
>RFZW01000203.1 GCA_009920495.1 Chitinophagia bacterium | reverse complement strand
CCTTTCTACATCTTCCGTAGGATGTTTGCCAAGCTTTACTTTAATAATGCGCACGCCTTTGGCGACAAAATCAATGGCTTGCGCTGCCATTTTTTGCGGGGTGTCAATGCCGATGGTTAAATCAGATTCGATGGATTTTTGTTCCCCGCCTAAAAATGCATACAATGGTTGGTTGGCTGCCTTTGCTGCAATATCATACAAGGCCATATCAAATGCGCTTTTTGCGGTATAGTTCCCTGCGATAATTAAATCAAGTTCGTTCAGTCGTTCTGTTATTGCTAAAGGATTTTTACCTTTCCAAAAGGCAGCTAGCAGCTTTGTTGCGTTTCACCCACAATCATAGGGAAGGCCGAGCACTCACCATAACCAATAATGCCTTCATCGGTGGTTACTTTAATGAGTATGTTTTGCGCGTGATGCATGGTCCCTGTGGCAATAGTAAAAGGGACCATTGGAATTTTAAAGGAATAAATATGGGTGGCTACAATTTTCAAGTACCTCTTTTTTTGTTACAAGTAAATTTACATTGTTTATTTAAACAATTTGACTACTACTTTGTTATTTTAATAATTGAATAAATCATATGGAAAGTTTAAAAAATAAAAAAGTACTTATTGTAGGTGCTACAGGAGGTATTGGAGCCCATTTAGTTAAGTTAATATATAATAGTGGCGCACAGGTGTGGATCGCAGGGCGTCAGTTAGCTAAATTAAATTTAATAGCAGAAAGTAATCAATTACCGGCATCGCAGATATTAGAAGTTGACTTGTCCAATTCCGCTTCCGTTCAAAACTTGATAAAAAAAATTGAAAATGAGACATTTGATATTTATATTAATGCAGCGGGTATTGGGATTATTAAACCTTTAAATCAATTAGAGGTATCAGATATGCAATTATCCTATCAAGTGAATGTATTGAGCACTTTTGAAATTGTGAAGGCAATTTTACCTAAAATGATAGAGGTTAAAAAGGGGCTTATTATCAATATTCCTGGCATTTTAGGCAAAATCCCTATGTCGGGGGCAGCCGCCTACTGCGCAAGTAAATATGCATTGGTCGGTATGATGCAATCTATCAGAGAGGAATTGAAACGAACTGAAATAAGAATTACACAAGTGTATCTTGGCGGGGTAGATTCACCTTTCTGGGATAATATTGATTTAAGAGTACAAAGAGATAAGATGATACAAGCCGAGGAGGCTGCAAAATCCATTTGGTTTTTGTGCCAACAGCCTAGTTCTGGTGTGGTGAGTGAAATGGTTTTACAACCCTTTAATCATCAAGCAATTTAGCTTCTTTATTCTTTTGTCGTATAAGCAGAACTACCGATATTTGTAGTACGAATGAACGTTAGCATGAACCTATCTTTAGAAAATACCCAACATGCATTTGCCTATAAATCAAATGCCGATTTACGTAAAGCCCGATTTTTATTTAGTGTAATTCAAAGCCCATTAGTTGTATCTATAGCAACGAATGTGACTCCATTTTTAATGAAGTCGGGATTGCCTATCAATGGATTAATTCGTAGTACCATTTTCAAACAATTTGTTGGCGGAGAAACCTTAGAAGATTCTGCAAGAGTAACCAAGCAATTGGGATCCTATGGCGTGCAAGTGATATTGGATTATGGAGTAGAGGCAAAAGAAGGGGAAGAAAATTTTGATGCAGTTACAGAAAAAATAATTGAAGCAGTTGAATTTGCTGCTACTGAAAAAAATGTGCCATTTGTTAGTGTGAAATTAACAGGTTTGGCCAGTATGAATTTATTAGAAACTTTGAACGAAGCGCCAAGATTACGCAGTGGTATTCATGATAGTGAAAGTCAAACTGCCGAGTGGGAAAGGGTTAGAGAAAGAATGTATGCAATTTGTGATGTTGCGAATGAAAAAGGTATTGGCATTTTAATAGATGCAGAGGAAACTTGGATTCAAGATCCGATTGATCGATTAGCCATTGAATTGATGGGTGTGTACAATAAAGAAAAAGTTGTGGTGTATAATACCTATCAATTATATCGCCATGATCGTTTACATTTTTTAAAGCTATCTCACAAGCTTGCAGTGGAAGGAAATTTTTTATTGGGTGCAAAATTAGTGCGAGGTGCCTACATGGAAAAGGAAAGAGAACGTGCTTTGGCGATGAATTATCCTTCACCTATTCATGACGATAAAAATGCTACAGATGCAGACTTCGATGCTGCTACTTTATATTGTATTCAAAACAAAGAAAATATTTCCTTGATTGTAGCTTCTCATAATGAACATAGCAATTTAAGTATTGTTACAAAAATGCAAGAATTGGGCATGTCAAACAACGACACTAAAGTGCACTTTTCACAATTGTTTGGGATGAGCGACCATATCAGCTTTAATATGGCTTTGGAAAATTACAATGTTAGCAAGTATTTGCCTTTTGGACCTATTCAGGACGTAATTCCATATTTGATGCGTCGTGCACAGGAAAACTCCAGTGTAAACGGTCAAACTAACCGTGAATTATTGTTAATCAGAAAGGAATTGGCCAGAAGAAAGGCAAAAAAATGATTTCTACATAATGGGTATTGGTTG
>RFZW01000202.1 GCA_009920495.1 Chitinophagia bacterium | reverse complement strand
TGAAAAAAACTGCATTGATTGGATAATTAGTTGCTATTTGCTCAAGCAAATGAAATTGAATATTGAAAGGAATAAATAGAGATGAGCGAAAAAAGATTTCTTCAGTTTAAAGATTACTTAATCGGTGAGTTAAATAATGATAATTGGAAAACTAAATCAAATATTTACACTTGCGATTCTTTTTATGAATTTTTTCTGGGTTCTTTTGAAAATATTATTTATCCCGATTATAATATTTATTTAGATGATAAGGAACAATACAACCTTCTTAATGGTTCGGGATGGTGGATAGGAAAATATGATGAACTTGATGAAAAAGAACGCAATTTATTACTGGGAATAATGACTCATATAAGACGTGACCAGGCTGCAGAAATAACAACTATGCGTGGCCTATCTTATATGTTGTTCAAAGATTATGAGTTGAAAAAAAAGGCATCTGAAGATGAGGATAAAATCATAGTGTATTCTAATAGTCCAACAGGTTCAGAGGACAATCTACCTAGATTACTTATTAATCAATTAACTCCAAAAACATTTCTCATTCTCCCACTGAAGGATTTGAAAGAGGTAGAATTTAATCCCCATAAGTATAAATATTCATTTGGTATTCCAAAATGTGTATTTCCTGATTATGCTGGAATTGGTGAAATTTGGTTTTTTAATGAGTCAGGGCTTGAATTTTCGAGAATCAATATAATTGATCTATTTAACTCCAATGAATACAACATCAAAACAATTGGACATACATTTGCCAAAACTAATTTGAAATGGTTGACTATAAATTTTTTTCAGGAAGACAATTTCCTTTTTAAAGTCAAAGTTGGAGAAGGTGCATATGCAGGAAGATTGAGAGAAAGATGGTCTGGATTTTCTGGTAAAATTGATTTGAAAACAAATGAATGGTTAAATTTAGAAGGTGATAGTTCAGTTGAGAGTTTTAAATAAAAAGCCACAATTAATGATTTAGCATTAGCAGAGCCAAGCGACTATTTGAGAATAGTTTCGTCTCAACATAAAACTAAATAGTTTATGAAAAACTTACTTATACTAAAAGCACATCATGACATCTGTGGAGACGAGATTGGACTAATAACTCATCAAGGGCAATTTCTTGGTATAAGTGTAAAGGAAGAAACAGTTGAAAGTGAGCAAACAATAATAGATATTTTTCAGAAGTATTTTTCAATGGGTATTGAGTTTGACTTTGTTTACCTATGCACACATGCAGACAGTTATGCTTTTGATATTGAAATGGGTATAAATAAGTCATCTTTGACTTGGGCTAGATTTGGAGAGTTAGTTTGTGGAAGTGGTATTTTAAAGGAAAATACTATTTTCTTGCTTGCTTGCTGTCGTGGTGGGTTGTTTAAAGTTTCGACTGATATTTTTGCTGTTTGCAATAAGATCAATTTTGTTTGCGGGGCTAAGTGGACATTAAAACCAACGGATTTAGCGACAGGTTTTATTGTTTTTTTATATAATATTTGCTTTAAAAAAGCTGAACCATCATATGCCTCTCAAAAGGCTACCTTGGCAACCGATTATACATTTGTTTGCCATGATCGAGCAGAAATAGAATCACATCCACAATATGAAAATAGACGACTTGCCCTTTATAAAGAAATTGGCTGGGTGGACGATATAGGTGTTTGGATTGAAACTGATGTGACTATCAAAGCAAATACGGGAATGCTTTAATGGAAAAAGAAGTATTAGAATTTTCTATTATATTTTTACTTACTTTTAAATTCCCATTCAATCACCTTTTCTATGTCCTTATAAAAGTTAGATTTTTCGACCCTTGGGGTCCCCAAATTCCCATTGCATGACCTCTTGATTTCTCTGGTATTAAATCTGTAAGTAAAGCTGTCGCTCCAGTTGGTGCAAATCCTGCGCTAAAACCATGTAAAAACCTTAAAATCAGAAAAAATAAAACGGAATAAGAAAAAGGATAGATTAGCATTACAAAAAATGAACAAATAATTCCTAAGTAGATTACTTTTTTTCTGCCTATCGTGTCTGCTAATTTTCCTGAAAATGGCCGCGATATGGCCGCAGATATTGTAAACAAGGTGATGATTAATCCTTTTTTGTCGGCTCCATCTAAAATACTTATATAATTATTTAGTTCTGGAAGGATTAAATTAAAACTGGTCATGAAAAAAAACATAGCGAGGCACATCAGCCAAAAATTCTTACTATATTTATTTTTCATGCGCAAAAGTACTGCTTATTCGTTTGCGCTTGAACTAAAAAGTTGTGTATGTGTTTTAAATCTATGACTAGAACTTTTTTATTAGCTATTACATTGATTTTTATTGCGGGATGTTCGGCTCAAAACGAAATCAATAATGGAAGTACAAAAAACCAAGAAACAGAAATGTTTAATGGAAAAGCCCTTCCAAAAAATGTGTGTAATGTTATCCGAGATGGTGGAACTGAAGCTGCTTTTTCAGGTAAATATTGGGATCACCATGAAAATGGTGTTTATAAATGTGTAGCGTGTGAGTCTGTACTTTTTTCTAGTGAAACTAAATACGACTCAGGTTCAGGTTGGCCTAGTTTTTACGATGTTTT
>RFZW01000201.1 GCA_009920495.1 Chitinophagia bacterium | reverse complement strand
TCAACCAGAAGCAGTGAATGATATTCGTTCTAACATGATCGTAATGGCTGCCTTCGTTGAGGCCGTAGCTTTATTTGCGGTGGTGGTTGCCCTTTTAGGGAACGGATAATCTATCAAAAGATTCCCAAAGCATTATAGGCCCTAGCACAGGGCGAAGGGCCTATAATTTTTTTAAAGGGAAAGCGTAAAAAAGAAGAAAAGATTTTTAATCATTAAGATAAATTAAGGAATATGTTTTTAGAAATAAACCCACTAGTGTTGCCAGATATCGGATTGGTATTCTGGAATACGGTTGCCTTTGTTGGACTACTTGTGGTATTAGGTAAGTTTGCTTGGAAGCCAATGTTAAAAGCAATTAGTGATCGTGAGCAAGGCATTGAGGATTCACTAGCTAAGGCGGATAAAATGAAAGCAGATATTACTGCTATGCAAAATGAAAATGAAGCATTATTAGCTAAGGCGCGTGAAGAAAGAGCTACTTTAATCAAAGAAGCAAAAGAGGCATCTGAAAAAATGATTGCTGATGCAAAAGATAAAGCGAAGTCAGAATATGAGCGTATTGTAGCAGATGCACAAGTTGCTATTACACAACAAAAAAATGCAGCCCTTACTGAAGTTAAAAATCAAGTGGGTTCATTAGTCGTTGATGTTGCAGAAAAAGTATTAAGACGTGAGCTTTCTAACAAAGCAGAACAAGAAACGTATATTAAACAACTAGCTGACGGAGTTAAATTAAATTAAAAAAAATGCCGAACGCAAGATTAGCAGGTAGATATGCAAAAAGCATCCTTGATTTAGCTATCGAACAAGGTCAGTTGGAAGCGGTGTATGCGGATATGAAATACATTCAAGCAGCTTGTAATGCAAGCAGCGAGTTTGTAAACATGTTGCGTAGCCCCATTATAAAAGCAGATCAAAAAAATAGCATCTTGAGTGCTGTTTTAAAAAATAATGTAGGTGTATTGACCAATGCATTTATTGTTTTATTGGTAAAGAAGGGCAGAGAAAGTGATTTGCATGAAATTGCAAATACCTTTATTGAACAATACAATGGAATGAAGGGGATACATCAGGTTACTTTAACAACTGCAGTTGAAATAAGTGCCGACATGAAAAATTCAATTGAGCAAAAAGTGAAATCTGATAATTCATTTGCATCGGTTGAGTTGACCACTAAAACAGACGAAAGTTTGATTGGCGGTTTTGTACTTGAGTTTAATAATAATTTATTAGATGCAAGTATCTCAAGAGATTTGAAAGACATAAAAAAACAATTTTTAAAAAACGAGTTCGTAGGAAAAATATAATTATACAAAAAAAATAATCGTTATGGTGGACATTAAACCCGATGAAATTTCAGCAATTCTTAGACAGCAACTAAGCAATTTCAATGCCTCAGCTGACTTAGAGGAAGTGGGAACTGTATTACAAGTAGGTGATGGTATTGCCCGTGTATATGGTTTGAACGGTGTAAGAAGTGGTGAGTTAGTAGTATTTGAAAATGGAACTAAAGCAATTGCCCTTAACCTTGAGGAAGATAATGTGGGTGTGGTATTGATGGGAGATAGTAAAGGAATTAAGGAAGGAAATAAAGTAAAAAGAACAGGTCAAATCGCTTCTATTAAAGTAGGGGAAGGTTTAGTAGGCCGTGTTATTAATACATTAGGAGAGCCCATTGATGGTAAAGGTCCTATTAAAGGTGAATTGTATGAAATGCCACTAGAGCGTAAAGCACCAGGGGTAATTTTCCGTGAGCCAGTAAAGGAACCATTACAAACAGGTATCAAAGCAATTGATGCGATGATTCCAATTGGTCGTGGACAAAGAGAGTTAGTGATTGGTGACCGTCAAACAGGTAAAACTGCAATTTGTGTTGATACTATTATTAACCAAAAAGAATTTTTTGATGCAGGAAAACCAGTGTACTGTATTTATGTAGCGATTGGACAAAAAGCATCTACTATTGCGGGTGTAATGAAAACTTTAGAAGACAATGGTGCGATGGCTTATACCATCATCGTTGCAGCTCCTGCAGCTGATCCAGCGCCATTACAATTCTATGCGCCATTTGCAGGTGCAGCGATTGGTGAATTTTTCCGTGATACTGGTCGTCCAGCATTGATTGTATATGATGATTTATCAAAACAAGCGGTGGCTTATCGTGAGGTATCTTTATTATTACGTCGCCCGCCAGGACGTGAAGCATATCCAGGTGATGTATTCTATTTGCATAGTCGTTTATTAGAGCGTGCTGCAAAAGTTATTGCGAATGACGATGTTGCTAAAAATATGAATGACTTACCTGATTCAATCAAGCATTTGGTAAAAGGTGGTGGTTCATTAACTGCATTGCCAATCATTGAAACACAAGCTGGTGACGTATCTGCTTATATTCCAACAAACGTAATTTCAATCACCGATGGTCAAATATTCTTAGAGGGTAACTTATTTAACGCAGGTATTCGTCCAGCGATTAACGTAGGTATCTCTGTAAGCCGTGTAGGTGGTAATGCACAGATTAAGTCAATGAAAAAAGTATCTGGTACTTTAAAATTAGACCAAGCTTTATACAGAGAGTTGGAA